>NZ_CAHJXA010000253.1 GCF_903644135.1 Sphingomonas bacterium
CGGCCATGGCCCGGCCGGTCCGGCACGACCAGCTGCCAGCCCTCGCTTGCCAGTACCTGCTGCGCGGCGAAGTGCCCGTCGCCGCCGACCCGGCTACCCTGCGCACTGCCGTGCACCAGGACGACCTTCGGCCCCGAATGGCCCCACTGCGTCAGGTAGATGTGGTCAAGGCTGGTCATGGCGTCGCTATACCTAGAATTTGACCGACGCGCGTGCGCCATAGGTGCGCGGTGCCGTCGAGCCGCCGACCAGCGCGTTGGACAGCGGATGCGTCGTCGCGAAGTTCAGGATGCGATGATCCTCGATATTGCGGACGAAGCCGGCGATCGACCAGCGATCGCTCGCCGGGCCGAACGACAGCTGCGCGTTGGTCGTCCAGGTCGACCCGACCCGCTGCCCGGGAAGGTACTCGAACCCCACCGTGCGGCTGGTTTTGTACTGGGTGTCGCCACCGGCGACGACCTTGTAGTCGCCGAGCGGGACGGTCTGCTGCGCGGCGAGGTTCACCGTCCACTTGGGCGAGTTGTAAGCCTGCTTGCCCGCGCAATCGACATTGTAGAAGGCCGGGTTCGCCGCCAGCGCGAAGCTGCAGCCGGTCAGCGGTGCCCCGGTCGCGCTGCCCTGCTGATAGGTGAACGCCCGGTTGCGCGCGTCCAGATACTGGACGTCGGTGCTGACCAGGGTGTTCCTGGTCACCAGCACCCGGCCCTCGACCTCGACCCCCTTGATCCGCGAGGTGCCGATGTTCTGGATGAACTGCGCGGTGCGGCCGCTGAGGTCGAGCCCCAGATGCGAGACCTGCTGGTTGGTGTAGTCCCACCAGAACCCCTCGACGTTCAGCTGGACACGGTTGTCGAGGAAGCGGTTCTTGATGCCGACGGTATAGGCGGTGATCAGCTCGGGTTGATAGGTCTCGAATCCCTGCGCGGCGGAGAAGCCGCCCGAGCGGTAGCCCGACTCGACCGTCGCGTAGAGCAGCGAGCGGGGCGCGAGGTCGAACTCGACGCCGCCATGATAGGTGACGCGGTCGTTGGTCAGGTGGTTGTCGTAGCGGGTGTCGGTCCGCACGATGATCGCGCCCGAGGTTCCCTGCGGGATCGGCACGGGGCCGGCCGGGACAGCGAAGGGCACCTGCGCGATGGTGTCGACGGTGGTGAAGAGCCGCGCGGTGGGGCAGGTGGGCACGCCCATCACCCGCACGTTGCAGACCAGGTTGAGCGCGGTAGTGGCACCGACGAAGCTCTTGATGTCCTTGGAATAGCGCACGCCGCCGACCACGCGCAGCCGATCGGACAGGTGCGCGGTCACGCGCGCGAACGGCGCGAACGATCGGGTGCGATAGGTCTGGTCGAGGAAGTTCTCCGCCGCCGACAGGTTCAGCGCCGTCAGGTTGTGAACCGAGTCGTCGTAGAAATAGCCGCCCAGCGTATAGTCGAAGATGCCGATCCGGTTGCCGGCGAAGCGGCCCTCGACGCTGAACTGCTGATCCTTCTCGCGATTGCGGTAGGGGAACGACGCCGCCTCGGCCAGATAGTCGAGCGTTGCGTAACGCCAAGCGGGGATGATCGTGAAGGTGCCGGCGCTCGTCTCGTAATCGACCTGCGCGTTGACGCCGTAGAAGTTGTTGCGCTGGAACGGATAGGGCGACAGGCCGTCGAGGCGGCGGCCGGCGACCGGGACGAAGATCGTCGAGCGATAGGCCTGCGCCGCCGGGGTGTAGAGACCCTCGCCGAGCGACAGCCCCGACAGCACCGTGGCGTACCGGCCGGCGACCGGGTTGAGATTGTAGTTGCTGACGTACGACACGCCCTGGCCGATGCCGCCGGCATGGCTGTAGTCGCCAGCGACGCGCACCGTCAGCGCCGGGGTGATCTTCCCCTTCATCTGCACGCGCAGCGACGTCGTCCGGTCGTCGGAGGTGCCGTCGCTCAGATAGCCGTCATGCTGCGAGGTGCTTGCCGAGACGCGCACCGCCCCGTCCTGGCCGAGCGGCAGGTTGATCGCGCCTTCCGCCACCACCGCGCTGTAGTTGCCGTAGCTTGCGGAGGCATAGCCGGACAGCTCGCCGAGCTTGGGCTGGGTCGGGACCAGGTTGATCGCGCCGCCGGTCGCGTTGCGGCCATAGAGCGTGCCCTGCGGCCCCTTCAGCACCTCGATCCGGTCGAGGTCGAAGAACAGGCCGTTGGTCGAGGTCGGCCGGCCGACATAGACGCCGTCATAGTTGAACGCGATCGCCGGGTCGCTGTTGGGCGTCAGCGTGAAGTTGCCGACGCCGCGCAGGAAGATGAGGTTGCCGGTGCTCGACGGCTCGATCGTCAGCGCCGGGGCGAGTTCGCCGAGCCGGCCGGGCTGGGTGATGCCGGCGGCGACCAGGTCGGAACCCTGGACGACGCTGACCGCGACCGCCGCGCGCTGCAGGTTCTCGGAGCGGCGCTGCGCCGTGACGATGATGTCGCCGAGCCCTTCCTGGCCCGGCGTCGCATTGGCCGAAGCCGCCTCCGCCGATCCGGCCGATGGCTGGGCCAGCGGCGTTGCCTGCGCGGTGGGATCAGTGGCGGTCGCGGGGGCGGGCGGCACCTGCGCATAGGCCGCGACCGGGGTAACAAGCACGAGTCCGGCCGAGCCGAGCAGCTTCCAACGCATCTTCCGTCTCCCTCTTCATTCTATCCTCGCGATCTGCCGTCGCGACTTTCTGACGATATGTTCGGAAACTAACGGCGACGGCTGCCGCTTGTCAAGCCGGTCGTGCGGCCGCGGACGGGCTTGCAATCGGCGGCGGAAGTCCCGCACATGGCGTCCATGCGCGACGACGGCCGCACCTCATGACCAAATCGGGCGCGGCGCGGGCGATCGCGATCGAGCCGGAGCCGGTCTCGTTGGAGACGACGGAAGCTCGCCCCAAGGTCGGGCGACCGGTCACGGCGCGGGCGAAGCTGCTCGACGCGGGTTACCGCATCATGGGGCGCAAGGGCCTGGACGCGAGCACGCTGGCCGAAATCATCGCCGAGGCGGGCGTCGGCGTCGGCTCCTTCTACAAGCATTTTCCGGCCAAGGAGGATCTGGCCAGGGCGGTGTTCATGGACCGGGCCGACCGGTTCGGCCTGTCGCTGGAAACGACGGCGACGCGCAGCGCCAACGCCGCCGCCGCCGCCTGTTTCGCGTTCCGCCGCTTCATCGAGGAGGCCGAGCAGGACGCGCTATGGGCGGCGTTCATGACCCAGCTGGAACCGGCCATGCCGATGGTGTCCGACCTGCTGCGCGGCCATGCCCGCGCCGGGCTCCACGACGGCGTCGCCAGCGGTCAGCTGAAGATCGACGACATGGAAGCTGGGATCACCGCCATCGGCGCGTTGATCCAGGCTTTCGTCAAGGCGCGGCTGAGCGGCCAGCTTACCTCCGACGGAGCGCATCGCGCATCGCTCTTCGCGTTGCGCATGTTCGGCGTCGCCGAGGAGGAGGCGGTGCGCCTGTCGCAACTGCCGATGGAGGCATTGAGGCGCGAGGTCGATCAACGCTGAGCGGACCTTGGCAGGGGCGGTGAAGTGCTTCCTGCGCCGCCCAAGCCCGGCGATGGACTTGTCGGGAGGATTGTTTTGCCGGCACAGTGGCGAACGATGTCATCGGCCCTGCTTGCGCTTCTCGCCGCTATCGCGCCGGTCGCCGCGCATGAGCCGATCGCGCTGGCGCGGCCACGGCCGGTCGCTCGCGGGCTGGCCGCCTATCCGCGGATCGCTCGACCGGCGGATGACGCACAACGCCGGATCAACACCGCGCTGGACCGCCTCGATGCGCGCGCCGGGGCAGCCATGCGCGAGTGCCGCCGCGACGCAGGCCGGCGCGGGGGCGGCTTGGAGCGGGAAGTGGACGCCACCATGCGCGGGCCAGAGTTCCTGAGCTTCCTCGTCGCCGACGACGCGGACTGCGGCGGCAACCATCCCTATGCGAGCCATTTTGCGATCGTGTACGACCTGCGCTCGGGCAGGCCGGTGGACTGGGCGGGGCTGTTGCCGCCCCGGCTGCTCGGCACGCAGACGCTGGCCGAGGGCGCGGATCGCGTGCGCACGGTGAGGCTCGCCGCGCCGCGGCTCTGGGCGCTGTACCGGGCGGGCTATGATCACGGCGCGCCGGACCCAGAGGAGAACCAGGACTGCCGGAACGCCATCGCAGCGGAGAGCGCTGGCG
>NZ_CAHJXA010000254.1 GCF_903644135.1 Sphingomonas bacterium
TCGGCGCAATCATGCCCGGCGCGCTGGTCGAAGCACTGCGGGCGCTGGTAAGCTGGGAGGAACAGCGACTGATCGACCGGTTCGCGCCCGCCAGCTTCACCAGCCCGGCGGGTAGCGGCCACGCGATCGACTATGCCGCGGAAGGCGGCCCGCGCGTCGAGCTGCGCGTCCAGGCGCTGTTCGGGCTGGCCGAGCATCCGACGGTTGGCGAGGCGCGCGTGCCGCTGCTGCTGTCGCTGACCTCGCCCGCCGGACGCCCGATCCAGACCACGCGCGATCTGCCCGGCTTCTGGGCGGGCAGTTGGGCAGCGGTGGCGCGCGAGATGCGCGGTCGCTATCCGCGCCACCCCTGGCCCGACGACCCCGCGGCTGCGGCGGCAACGCTGCGCACCAAAAAGGCCGATGCGCGTTCGGGTGGAAACCGCTAAGGACAGCCCATGCCCACCGCCCGCATCTTCCAGCGCCCAAAAAGCTCCATGCAGTCCGGCAAGTACCGGACCGACCGCTGGCAGCTGGAGTTCGAACCCGCCGAGGCCAAGCGGCCCGATCCGCTGACCGGCTGGGCGGGCAGCGGCGACACGCGCGATCAGGTGCGGCTCGGCTTCGCGACGCAGGACGCAGCGGTCGCGCATTGCGAGCGGCAGGGTTGGGATTACGTCGTCGTGCCCGCGCCCAAGCCCAAGCTGAAGCTGCAGGCCTATGCGGACAATTTCCGCTAGAGCAGGCCCGCGCTCGACACCAACAGCAGGTTACAGTTCGATCAGCCCGTCGGGCAGCTCATTGGGGTCGGTGCCGGTATGCGGGAAGTGGCGGGCGAGCACCAGGCCGATCCGCTCGATCGCGGCGACCATGCCGTCGCCGGCGCGGCCTTCGCGCAGGCCATCGACCAGCGCCGCCATCGCCTCGCCCCATTCCGTCGGCGCGACTTTGGACAGGATCGCGCGGTCGGCGACGATCTCGGCGCGGCGCTCGGCAAGCGAGAGGTACAGGAGGACGCCGGTCGCGGTCGCGGTGCGCGCCTCGATCGCGCTGCGGAACAGCAGCACCGCGCGCGCCCGCACCCGTCGCGTCTTGGTCGCGCCCGGGGTCAGCGCCACCCGGACGCCGGCCGGCCTGGTCGCATAATGGACGGCGAGGAACACCAGCGCCATCCCGACCAGCAGCGCCGTCAACAGCTCGCCGCCGCTCCAGTCGCCTTCCCAGCCGTTCGACAGCGGGTCGAGCAGCGGGACGCCATGGCCCGGCAGCGCCGCGAGCAGCGCCACCACGAACAACAGCGCCAGCACCGCCCAGTGCAGCGCGACATCGTGATAGGCATCGGACTGCCGGGCGACGATCGCGACGATCTCTCCGTCGGTGGTCGCCTCGGCAGCAACGACCGCCGCACCGATGCGGGCGCGGTCTTCGGGGTGAAGGTGCATCACCAGCTTCCCGACGCGCCGCCGCCGCCGCCCGAGCCGCCGCCGCCACCGCTGAAGCCGTCGCCGCCCCAGCTGCCGTCATAGCCACCCCCCGAGCTGCCGCCACTATCACTGCCGCCGCCGCGATCCTCGAATGCGCTGGCGAGACCCCAGAGCAGGATTGGCCAGTTGCCGCCACGATGATAGCTGTCGCCGCGCCCGCGCCGTAGCCACGACGCGGCGACGAAGCCGAGCACGATCAGCCAGAAGATCAGCCCGATCGGAATCGCGCCGCCGCCCTGCGCGCGCTGGTGCGAGCGGTTGAACTCGGCGACGGCAGCGTCGCCGCGCTGCTTGGCCTCGTCGGGACTGGCACGCAGCTGCTGGATCAACGCGTCGGTGCCCGCCGTCATCGCGCCCGGTACGTCGCCGCTGCGAAGCTTGGGCATCATCTGCTGGTTGATGACGACGCTGGACAGGGCGTCGGTCAGGATCGGCTCAAGGCCATAGCCGACCTCGATCCGCGGCCCGCGATGCCCCGACGCCTCGTTCGGCGCGATCAACAGGATCGCGCCGTTGTTGACGTCCTTCAGCCCCACACCCCAGCTGCGAAGCAGCTTGTTGCCATATTCCTCGATCGGATAGCCCCCAAGGTTGGGGATCGTCGCCACCACCAGCTGGCGGTGAGTGTCATGCTCCAGCGCCTGGAGCTTGCGGGTCAGGTCGTCGCGCGTCGCCGGCGGCAGGACGTTGGCGGCATCAACCACCAGGCCGCTGAACTTGGGAAAGCTCTGCGCGGCCGCCGGCCCGGCCACAAGCATCGCCGCGAACAGCAGCGTCAGACAGGCCCAGATCGACCGGGCGGTGCGCGTCATGTCAGCTGCCGAAGTTCACGGTCGGCGCGTGCTGATCGGCTCCGGGCGTCGTCACGGCGAACGGCACCATCGGCTTGGCCCCATAGAAGATGCGCGCACCGATTGCGTCGGGAAAGGTGCGGATGCGCGTGTTGTACGACTGGACCGCGGCATTGTAGTCGTCACGGGCGATGCCGATCCGGTTCTCGGTACCCTCCAGCTGGCTCATCAGCGTCGTGTAATTGCCTTGGCTCTTCAGCTCGGGATAGGCTTCCTGCAGGCGTTGCAGCGACACCGTCACCGCACCTTGCGCGCGCTGGAACGCCGCGACCTTGGCGGGGTCCTTGAGGTCGTCGCCCGACAGCTGCGTGCTGCTCGCGCCGGCCCGCGCCTGCGTCACCTGGACCAGGATGTCCTTCTCCTGCGCGCCCGCCGCCTTCACCGTCGAAACCAGATTGGGGATGAGGTCGGCGCGGCGCTGATACTGGCTCTGCAGGTCCGCCATCCTCGCCTTGGCATTCTCCTCGGCGGTGGGGATGGCGTTGACGCCGCAACCCGCCAGCGGGGCGGCAGCAAGCGCGAGGGCCATCGCGGGCAAGAGGGGGGCGGTGAGAACGGGGCGCATCGGCATCATCTCCTTCAACCTGTGCTACCCGTATAGGACACCTGTGCGCTTGGCGGAAGCGGAATCGGCGGCTAGCATCGATCCCCTGGCAACAGGGGGAAGCGACATGCTCAACGACTTCAAGACATTCGTGATGCGCGGCAACGTGCTCGACCTCGCGGTGGCGGTCATCATCGGCGCGGCGTTCGGCAAGATCGTCACCTCGCTGACCGAGGACGTGATCATGCCGGTGATCGGCAAGATCTTCGGCGGCCTCGATTTCTCCGGCTATTTCGTGCGCATGGGGCCGGTACCGGCGAACTACACGGGCTCGCTCAGCGACTATGCCGCGCTCAAGAAGGCGGGCGTGCCGCTGCTCGGCTATGGCCAGTTCGTGACACAGGCGGTCAATTTCCTGATCATCGCCTTCATCATCTTCGTCATGGTCCGCGCGGTGACGAGGGCGATGGCGCGGTTCGAAGGGACCAAGACGGTTGCGCCCGCCGCCGAGCCGGCCGACGTCGCGCTGCTGCGCGAGATCAGGGACGAGCTGCGCAGCCGCGCCTAGGCGGCGGCGAGTTCTTCCGCGGCGGCATCGGCAAGGCTGGTGCCGTCGAGGATGCGCGCCGTCTCGTCGCGCACCCGCATCATCGCGTGGCGGATCGCGCAGTCCGCCTCGCTCTTGCAGTCGGCGCAGCGGCGATAGGCGGTGCGGCTGACGCAGGGCACCAGCGCCAGCGGCCCCTCGATCACGCGGATGATCTCACCGAGCGAGATGAGGTGTGTCGGCCGCGACAGGCAGTATCCGCCCATCTTGCCGCGATGGCTGTGGAGCAGGCCGGCATCGCGCAGGTCGGCAAGGATCATCTCCAGGAACTTGCGCGGCGCGTTCGCCTCGGCGGCGATGCGGGTCATCGGGATCGGCGAACCGCCGAACGGGGCCTCGGCCAGGAACAGCATCGCGCGCAACGCATAGCGGGAACGCTGGGTCAGCATGGCAATGCTTTGGACCCGCTTTGTGGCCGGCGAAAGGCGGTTGGCGGCGGCGGTCCGAGCGCTTATATCGCCAGTGCCGGCTTACGCCGGCTATGGCGATAAACGACGGTGTCCAATAGGCGCAGCGGACCCGGGGGCAGTACCCGGCGGCTCCACCATCACCGGCCTTCCAGGCCGATGACGACGGGGCCGAACCAGGATCGACGTGTGTTGAAAAGCTCTGTCTTTTGCTCGGAATGGGACCACCGAAACGGCCCATTACACAAGTGCCAACGATAACGAGGCTCTTGCGATTGCGGCGTAACTGATTCCTTCACGGGACTAGGT
>NZ_CAHJXA010000255.1 GCF_903644135.1 Sphingomonas bacterium
CGCTCGCCTGCACGCCGATGACACCTGCCGGCGTCTCCAGCCGCAGCCGCGCGTCGGCGACGTCGAGCGCCAGCGCCGGCAAACCGCTCGATCCGCCGCCCCCCGCCGGCAACAGCCGGTCGATAGCCCCCAGCGACAGCCGCCCGTCGACCAGCCGCCCGCGTATCCTGACCCGTCCCGCCCGCACGCCGGTCAGCGCCGGGCCGCCGAGACCGATGCTCGTCTGCGTCTCGATCCAGTCGGCGACGAGGTCGGGATGCGCGGGGTCGCCGATCGTCACCGCCGTCAGCCGCTGCCGCCCGAGCCCGAGATCTGCCACCTGGTAGCGCGCCGTCACGCCGTGTTCCGCCAGCGTCCGGTCGATGAAGTGGGTCGCGATCGGCCGCCGCTCGCTCCACAGCCCGATCAGCACCGCGATCAGCGGCACGCCGGCGATCAGCGCAAGCCGTTGCCGCCGTCGCCAGCCGGCGGGCGCATGGCCGCGATCGTCCACCATTTCCGCCAGAGGGTCACGCGCCGCCACCCGCGACGCATAGCCAGAGCCCTACGCGATTGCGAGCCGTCGCCGGCGTGCTAGGCTGTTGCCATGGCTGACATAGTCCGCGCCGATGACACCACGCCTCCCGATGGCGAGGGTCATCGCGCACGGCTGCGCCAGCGGCTGTTCGCCGATGCCGACGGGCTGCTCGACCATGAGCTGATCGAGTATCTCCTCGCCCTCACCATCCCCCGCCGCGACACCAAGCCGCTGGCCAAGGCGCTGCTGCGGGAGTTCGGCGGCATCGGCGCGCTGCTGACTGCGGACGCCGGCGCGCTGATGCGGGTCAAGGGGATCACCGAGACGTCCGCCGCCGCGCTGAAGATCGCCCAGGCCACTGCGCTGCGCCTGTTGCGGGTGGAGGCGTCGTCCCGGCCGCTGCTGTCCAACTGGCAGGCGCTGATCGATTACCTGCGCGCCGACATGGGCCATCAGCTCAACGAGCGGTTCCGCGTCCTGCACCTCAACACCCGCAACGTGCTGATCCGCGACGAGGTGATGAGCGAGGGGTCGATCGACCAGTCGGCGGTGCATGTGCGCGAGGTGATCCGCCGCGCGATGGACCTGGGCTCGGCGTCGATCATCCTAGTCCACAACCATCCCAGCGGTGACACCTCCGCCAGCCGCTCCGACATCGATATCACCCGCGCTATCATGGAAGCGGCGCGGCGGCTGGGTATCGCCGTCCACGACCACCTGATCATCACCGCGACCGGCCATCGCAGCCTGCGGTCGGAGGGCCTGATCTAGGCGGGCGCAGCGAGGGCTGCTACCCGCGCGCCTCCTCCTGACGCGAGTCCGCCATGGTCCCCCGCTATTCCCGTCCCGCCATGGCCGCGCTGTGGGAGCCCGAGACACGCTTTCGCATCTGGTTCGAGATCGAGGCGCATGCCACCGACGCGCTCGCCGAGCTTGGCGTCGTGCCGAAGGAGGCAGCGGCGGCGCTGTGGAACTGGTGGGCGTTCGAGACGCTTAACGCTCCCGATGCCGTACCGGCGATCGACGTCGCCGCGATCGACGCGATCGAGGCAGTGACCAAGCACGACGTCATCGCCTTCCTGACCTGGGTCTCCGAACGCGTGCATGAGCATAGCGGCGAGGACTGGGCGCGTTTCCTGCATCAGGGGATGACCTCGTCCGACGTGCTCGACACCGCGCTTGCCGTTCAGCTGGCGCGAGCGAGCGACCTCCTGCTTGCCGACCTCGACGCGCTGCTGGCGGTGCTCAAGCGGCGCGCCTTCGAGCATCGGCTGACCCCGACCATCGGCCGCAGCCACGGCATCCATGCCGAGCCGACCACCTTCGGCCTGAAGCTCGCCCAGGCCTATGCCGAGTTCGCTCGCTGCCGCACGCGGCTGGTGGCGGCGCGCGCGGAGATTGCCACCTGCGCGATCAGCGGCGCGGTCGGCACCTTCGCCAATATCGACCCGGCCGTGGAGGCGCATGTCGCCGCCAAGCTGGGGCTCGCGGTCGAACCGGTCTCGACCCAGGTCATCCCGCGCGATCGCCACGCGATGTTCTTCGCGACGTTGGGCGTCATCGCCTCGTCGATCGAGCGCCTCGCCACCGAAATCCGCCACCTGCAACGCACCGAGGTGCTGGAGGCCGAGGAATATTTCGCGCCCGGCCAGAAGGGGTCGAGCGCGATGCCGCACAAGCGCAACCCGGTGCTGACCGAGAACCTGACCGGCCTTGTCCGCATGGTGCGCGGCTATGTGACGCCTGCGCTGGAGAATGTCGCCTTGTGGCACGAGCGCGACATCAGCCATTCATCGGTCGAGCGCTATATCGGCCCCGACGCGACGATCACCCTCGACTTCGCCCTGGCGCGGCTGACCGGGGTGATCGACAAGCTGGTCGTCTATCCCGAGCGGATGCTCAAGAACCTCAACAAGATGGGCGGCCTGGTCCACTCGCAGCGGGTGCTGCTGGCGCTCACCCAAGCCGGGGTCAGCCGCGAGGATGCCTATCGCCTCGTCCAGCGCAACGCGATGCGGGTGTGGGAATCGGACGGCGCGCTGTCGCTGCTGGAATTGCTCAAGGCCGGACCCGAAGTCGCGGCGGCACTGTCTCCCGCCGAGCTGGAGGCGAGGTTCGATCTTGGCTATCACCTGGCACAGGTCGACACGATCTTCGCGCGGGTGTTCGGCTGAGTGCAATTTCTGCATGTGTAATGGCGCGTAATAATATTGCGCCGTTGCATAACAATCACCAACTAGCGGTCGGCCGGTAATCACGCCGGCGGAGACCAAGCCATGCGCATGTTCGAGACCGTAGCCAGCACCATGCTGGTGATCGCGGCCCAGGCGCTGGTGGTCGGGGTGGTCCTCACCCTCTGATCCATCGGCCCCCGCCCCCTCGAAAAGGGGGGCGGACAGGGCCGGGTGGTTATCCCCGATAGATCGCGCACAGCTTGTTGCCATCCGGATCGCGCATATAAGCGAGATGGACCGGCCCGGCGTTGGTGGCGCGAACGCCAGGTGCTTCCTCGACGGAGGTCCCGCCATGGGCGACAGCGACATCGTGGAAGGCCCGCACCTGCTCGGGTGACGTGCACTTGAAGCCGACCGTGCTCCCATTGGCGGCGGTCGCGGGTTCGTCATTGATCGGTTCGCTGACGCCGAAGGTGCTGCCGTCATGCCGGTAGAAGAGCCGCTGATGACCGCTGCCCGCCGTGTTGCGGATCGGTTCGCCCGCTCCCAGCGTCGCCAGCACCGCATCGTAGAAGCGCTTGGACCGCTCGATATCGTTCGATCCGATCATGGTGTGGTTCAGCATTGAGGTTCTCCTGCGATCGCCGACCGAAACTTACTCGCCCGCGAACACGCCTTTCAGCTTCGCGAAGAAGCCCTGGCTCGCCGGGCATTCGTCGCCCGTCTCGGTCTCGCGGAACTCCTCCAGCAGCGCGCGCTGACGGGTCGACAGCTTGGTCGGCGTCTCGACGTCGATCTGCACCACCAGGTCGCCATGGCCGCGGCCCTGCAGCACCGGCATCCCTGCGCCGCGCTGGCGCAGCTGCTTGCCCGACTGGATGCCGGCGGGGATGCGTACCTCATGGGTCTTGCCGTCGAGGCCGGGGATCGACAGCGCGCCGCCCAGCGAGGCGGTAGTGAAGCTGATCGGTGCGCGCGCGAACAGCGTGGTGCCCTCGCGCTCGAACAGATGGTGCCGCTTGACGTGGAGGAAGATGTAGAGGTCGCCGGGCGGCGCACCGCGCGGCCCAGCCTCGCCCTCGCCGGTCATACGGACGCGGGTGCCCTCGTCGACGCCGGCGGGGATGGTGACGCTCAGCGTCTTGGTGCGCTCCACCCGGCCCTCGCCGCGGCAGTCGCCGCACGGGTCGGCGATCACCTGGCCCGAGCCGTTGCACACCGGGCAGGCGCGCTCGACCACGAAGAAGCCCTGCTGCGCGCGCACCTTGCCATGGCCGTTGCACTGGCGGCAGGTATGGGCGTGGGTGCCGGGCTTGGCGCCGGTGCCGTGGCAGGTGTCGCACGGAGCCGAGACATCGACGGTGATCTCGCTCGCCTTGCCGTGGAACGCCTCCTCCAGGCTGATCTCCATGTCGTAGCGCAGGTCCGCGCCGCGCCGCGCCGCCTGGCG
>NZ_CAHJXA010000256.1 GCF_903644135.1 Sphingomonas bacterium
CGGGGCAGGTGGTCGGGGCCGCCTCGGGCACGCTGTTCCGCATCGCCGCCGAGGGCGAGCTGGAGATGCGGGCGGCGCTGGCCGAGAGCGACCTTGCCGGCCTCCACACTGGCGCGCGCGCGACCGTCACCCCGGTGGGTTCGCAACAGGGCTTCGCCGGTGCCGTGTGGCAGGTATCGCCGGTGGTTGATCCCGCCACCCGCCAGGGCCTGGCCCGCATCGCGCTCCACTATGATCCGGCGCTGCGCCCCGGCGGCTTCGCCTCGGTCCGGATCGTCGCCGGCGGCAGCGTCGTGCCGCGCCTGCCCGAATCGGCGGTGCAGACCGACGAGAAGGGCAGCTATGTCTACGTCCTCGACCGCGGCGACACGGTGGTGCGCCGGGCGGTGACGCTGGGGCCGGTGACCGACGGCGGCATCTCGATCGCGAGCGGCCTCGCCGGCGACGAGCGGGTGGTGGTGTCGGCGGCGGCCTTCCTCAACCCCGGCCAGAAGGTGGTGCCGGTGCGCGCCGCCCCCTCCCAGATGACCTCATAGACGGGACGCGATCCGATGGGCCTTCGCAACATCTCCGCCTGGTCGATCCGCAACCCGGTGCCGTCGCTGGTGCTGTTCGCGGCGCTGACCATCGCCGGCGTCATCGCGTTCCTGACCCTGCCGCTCAATCAGAACCCCGAGATCGCCTTTCCGGCGGTGGTCATCCAGGTCGGCCAGCCCGGTGCCGCGCCAACCGAGATCGAGACGCAGATCACCCAAAAGATCGAGACCGCGATCCGCGGCCTGGAAGGCGTCGAGGAGATCCAGTCGACGATGAGCGAGGGGAGCAGCGAGACCTTCGTGCAGTTCACCTTCGCCACCCCGGTCGATCGCGCCGTCACCGATGTGCGCGACGCGGTCAGCCAGATCCGCAGCCAGCTGCCCGAAGGCGTGGTCGAGCCGCGGATCACCCGCGTCATCGTCAACAACTCGCCGGTCGCCAACTGGTCGGTCGAAGGCACCGACATGACGTTGCAGCAACTGTCCTGGTTCGTCGACACGGTGGTGCAGAAACGGCTGCTGGCGATCCCGGGGATGCAGAGCGTGCCGCTCAACGGCGGCGTCGACCGGGCGATCCGCGTGATCCTCGACCCCGTCAAGATGCAGGCGCTGGGCGTCACCGCCACCCAGGTCAACCAGGTGCTGCGCGGCATCAACCAGAACGCCGCCGGCGGCCGCGCCGATGTCGGCGGTGCCCAGCAGTCGGTCCGCATCGTCGGCAGCGCCCGCAACGCGTTCTCGCTCGGCCAGACGCAGATCCCGCTCGGCGGCGCGACCACCGGCACCAGCGCCCGCACCATCAAGCTGGCCGATGTCGCCGAGGTGCGCGACAGCTCCTATGAGCAGCTCGGCGTCTCCAAGTCGGGCGGCAAGCAGGTGGTCGGTTTCGCGATCACGCGCGCACGCGGCGCGTCGGAGGTCCAGCTCTACGACGCGGCGGTCAAGGAACTCGCCAAGATCGAGCAGGAGAACCCCAAATACCATTTCGTCCAGCGCTTCACGACCATCACCTACACCATGCGCCAGTACCGCTCGGCGATGGAATCGATGATCGAGGGCGCGGTGCTGGCGGTGGTCGTCGTGTTCCTGTTCCTGCGCGACAAGCGGGCGACGATCATCTCGGCGCTGGCGATCCCGCTGTCGGCGATCCCGACCTTCTGGATCATGAGCCTGATGGGGTTCACCCTCAACTTCATGACGCTGCTAGCGCTCAGCCTGGTGGCGGGCGTGCTGGTCGACGATGCGATCGTCGAGATCGAGAACATCGTCCGCCACATGCGGATGGGCAAGTCGGCCTATCAGGCATCGATCGACGCCGCCGACGAGATCGGGCTGGCGGTGGTCGCGACCACCTTCTCGATCGTCGCCGTGTTCCTGCCGGTGGCGCTGATCCCGGGCGTCGCCGGGCAGTTCTTCAAGGCGTTCGGCACCACCGTCGTCATCGCGGTGCTGATGAGCCTGCTGGTCGCGCGGCTGTTGACGCCGATGATCGCCGCCTATTTCCTCAAGGCCGGCGGGATGGAGGAGCATGGCGGCGGCTGGACGATGGACCGCTATCTGGCGACGCTGCGCTGGACGCTGGCCAACCGCTGGAAGACGGTGGCGGTCGGCGGCGCGGCGTTCGTCCTCACCGCCATCCTGTTCGCGACCCTGCCGTTCACCTTCCAGCCGCAGTCCAACGTCGATTTCAGCAACGTCACGATCGCGATGACGCCGGGCACGACGCTGCGACAGACCGAAGCTGCGGTGGCGGAGGCGACGCGGATCATCGAGCAGCAGCCGGAGGTCGCGACGACGATGCAGATCGTCAAGGCCGGCAGCGGTCAGATCAACATCATGCTGAAACACCAACGCTCGCGCAGCTCAATCAACTTCGAGCGCGAGACCCAGTCGTTGCTCAACGGCATCCCCGACGCGCGGGTCAGCTTCGCGGCGCAGGGCTTTGGCGGCGGCGGCCGGGCGGTGTCGGTGCTGCTGGCGGGCGACGACCCCGAGAAGCTGACGCAGGCCGCCAACAGCGTGGCCGAGGCGATGAAGAGCCTGCCCAACCTGCGCGCACCGCGGGTCGAGGGCGACATGCCGCGGCCCGAGATCGTCGTCACCCCGCGCGCCGGCGTCGCCGCCGACCTGGGCATCACCACCCAGGCGCTCAGCCAGACGATCCGCATCGCGACGCTGGGCGACATCGACCAGAACCTCGCCAAATTCTCGCTGCCCGACCGGCAGATCCCGATCGGCGTCGCGCTCGACCCCAACAGCCGGCGCGACCTGTCGACGATCGCCAACCTGCCGGTGCCGACCTCGCGCGGGACGACGGTGCCGCTGAAGGTGGTGGCGGACATCAGCCTGGGGGCCGGGCCGTCGGAGATCAAGCGCTTCAACCAGGAGCGGCGGATCGTCATCGACGCCGACCTCACGCCCGGCGCGGTGAGCGGCGAGGAGCTGGCCAAGGCGCTGCAACTGCCGGCGATGCAGCACCTGCCGCTTGGCGTCCATTATGCCGCCGCGGGCGATGCCAAGTGGCAGGGGGAGATGGTCGTCAACTTCGTGATCGCGGTGATCGCGGGGGTGATGCTGGTGCTGGCAGTGCTGATCCTGCTCTATCGCCGGGCGATGCCGCCGTTCGTCAACATGGGCTCGCTGCTGCTCGCGCCGCTGGGAGCGGCGATCGCGCTGCACATCGCCCGGACGCCGATCTCGCTGCCGGTGCTGATCGGCCTGCTGATGCTGCTGGGCATCGTCGCCAAGAACTCGATCCTGCTCATTGATTTCGCGCTGGAGGAGATGCGGGCCGGCGTGCCGCCCTACCAGGCGATCATGGAGGCCGGGCACAAGCGCGCCCAGCCGATCGTGATGACGACGGTGGCGATGGTTGCCGGCATGATCCCGACCGCGCTGTCGATCGGCGGTGACGGCTCGTGGAACCAGCCGATGGCGGTGACGGTGATCGGCGGCCTGACGCTGTCGACGGTGCTGACGCTGCTGATCGTGCCGGCGAGCTTCAGCCTGGCGATCGACGCCGAGGAATGGGTCGGGCCGCGGCTCGGGCGGCGGTTGCTCAGTTACCGGCCGGGCGACGATGCGGATGGGCCGCTGATCGAGGGCGGCACGCCGCGGCCGGCGCTTGGCCGCGGACCGAGTGCGCTGCCGGCGGCGGAGTAGCCGGCTGGGGTTGGTGGCTCCGTCATGCCAGCCTTGTGCCGGCATCCAGAGTTTCAGGCCGCGGCGCTTCCGGCTCTGGACCCCGGCACAAGGCCGGGGTGACGAAGCGCGTGTCGATAAGGTCCGACTGAACCAAGCCGCATCCCGGGCATTGACGCCGCGATGACCGCACGCCCCAACCGCCGCGAGCCGCCGCCGGCGGGGCTGACGCGGATGCGGCTGATCGCCGGCGGGCTGTTGCTGGCTATGGCGGCGCTGTTCCTTGCCAGCCGCTCGCTGCTCCCCCGGCATCCCGCATTCGGCTTCGTCCGCGCGTTCGCGGAGGCCGCGATGGTCGGCGGGCTGGCCGACTGGTTCGCGGTCACCGCACTGTTCCGCCATCCGCTCGGCCTGCCGATCCCGCACACCGCGATCGTGCCGCGCAACAAGGACCGGATCGGCG
>NZ_CAHJXA010000257.1 GCF_903644135.1 Sphingomonas bacterium
CAGCTTCCGTCCGACGGAACCGGTGCTTGGCGGGCTGGGGCTTGGCGGGTTGAGCCTTGGCGGGTTGAGCCTTGGCAGGCTGGGGCTTCGCCGGCGCAGGCTTGGGCTCCGGCGGCGGCGGCGTCGGTTCGTCGGGCTGCTCCTCCGCCGGCGCACCCTGCTCGGGGGCCTGCGACGGGGCCGGCGGGGTCGGCGCGGGCGACGCCTGTTGCAGCGCCACGTCGGGGGCAAGGCTCACCTCGATCGCCTGCTCGGGCGGCGGCACCGGCAGCGGCCGGGTCAGCAGCCGCAGCGACAGCAGCGCGAACAGCGCCGCATGGCCGATCAGCGCAATCCCCAGCCCGGCTTTTTCCGCCCGCTCCATGATCAGCGCGGGCTCGCGCCGCCCTCCACGCTCACCAGGGCCACGCGGGTCAGCCCGGCGTGGGCCAGCTCGCCCAGCAGCCTGGCGACGCGGCCATAGTCGAGGCTGCGGTCGGCGCGCAGATACACCTGCGGCGGCTGCCCGCCGATACCGGTCGCGGCGAGATGCTGAAGGCGGTCGGGCAAGGTCGCTTCGCTCACCTCCTCGTCGCCCAGATGGATCAGGCCGTTCGCCTCGATCGACAGCTGCACCGGTTGCTTGTCCTGCTCCAGCGCCTTGGCGCGGCTGTTGGGCAGGTTGACCGGCACACCCGCCGTCATCAGCGGCGCGGTGACCATGAAGATGATCAGCAGCACCAGCATGACGTCGACCAGCGGCGTCACGTTGATGTCGGCGATCGGCGCGCGGCGACCGCGGGCGGCATGCGACGGTAGGCTGGCCGCCACCTCAGCGGCTTCCGTCGAGCTGGCGCGACAGCATCGCGTGGAAGCCGTCGGCGAAGCGGCCCAGCGACGCCTCGATCCGGTTGATGCCGTGGCTGAAGCGGTTGTACGCGATCACCGCGGGGATGGCAGCAAACAGGCCGATGGCGGTCGCGAACAGCGCCTCCGCGATGCCGGGCGCGACCACCGCCAGCGAGGTGTTCTGCGCCGCGGCGATGCCGCCAAAGCTGCGCATGATCCCCCAGACGGTGCCGAACAGCCCGACGAACGGCGCGACCGAGCCGACCGTGGCGAGAACGTTGAGCCGGTCCGACAGAGCATCGATCTCCGCCGCCGTGCTCGCCCCCATGGTGGTCGCCAGCCGCTCACGGGTGCCCGCCTTGTCGATGCCGCCGGCCGCGGTCGAGCGCCGCCACTCGGCGACGCCGGCGGCGAGGACGCGGGCGCTCGGCAACCGGTTGTCCGCCTCCCGCTTGTGAAAGGCATCGACGTCCTCGGCGCGCCAGAACTCCGCTTCGAAGCGCTTCATGCCGCGGCGGGTGCGACCGATCTTGAGCGAGAGCGCGACGATGATCGTCCAGGTCCAGACGCTGGCCGCGAGCAGGCCGATCATCACGATCTTCACCACCCAATCGGCGGCGAGGAACAGCGCGATCGGCGACAGCGAGGCGGCGTCGTAATTGAGAACGGGGGTCATCGGGTCACGCGTCTCCCTGGGGGCGGTGGCCCCGCGTTACTGCATCGGGCGGCAGGAGCCGCTGATAGATCGCGCACCAGGCGCGTGGCTGGCGGCGCGGCCGGCCGTCGGGCGCGACGAACGCCGCGACCAGATCGGCCTCCGCCAGCACAACCGCGCCGCGCCTTACCGTTTGCTGAATGGCGATGCTGGCGGCGCGTACATCCATCAGCCGGGAGTCGACGAACAGCGCGTCGTCGAGCCGCGCCGGCGCGCGATAGCGGATGGCGACGCTGGCGACCGCATAGCCGCCCTCGCCGCCCGCAATCGAGCCGCCATGATCGATGCCGGCACAGCGCAACATCTCGGTGCGCGCCCGCTCCATCCAACGGAGATAATTGGCGTGATAGGCGACGCCCGACACGTCGGTATCCTCGAAATACACGCGCACCGGATAACGGTGCTCGGGCCCGTCGAGGCGGCCTTGGGAAGGCAGGTCGGGGCCGGCCGGCGTCATGCCAGCGGCTGGTAACAGGCGCGGAGTCGCGGGGAAACCCCATTGACAGCTGCGTAACCCATGGGTTACATGTCACCTGTGGGTTACAGGAGGGTATGATGGCAAGCGCAATCGAACAAGCAGAGCGAATGGGCAGGGCGCGCGCCCTTGCCTGCCTCTTCATCGCGGCATTGATCCTATCGCTGCTGCTGGCGAGCTTCGGCCCCACCGGTGCCGATTTCGTGCGAGGCCTGTGGATGGGCGTCACCCTGACGGCCACCCTCTATATTCCGCCGATATCTCGCTGGCTAAAGCCCGGCAGCGCGGTGGCGCAACTGCTCGACGACGAGTCGACCCGCGAGCATCGCCGCCTCGCCAGCACAGCCGGCCTGGTGGCCACCGTTGCGGCGGCGCTGGCGATGGCGTTCATCACCGCCGACGGGCCGGTGGTATCCTCCTTCGACACCGCGCGGGTGATCGCGACGGCAGCGATGGTGGCGTCGCTGGTCAGCTTCGCGACGCTGGAACTGCGGGCGGCGCGTGGCTGAGCAACTGATCAACACGCTCAAGGCCGAACGCGAGCGGCTGGGGCTGACCCAGGCAGCGCTGGCGGAGCGGGTCGGGGTCAGCCGCAAGACGATCAACACCGTCGAGAATGGTGTGTTCATCCCCTCGACGGTGCTGGCGCTCAAGCTGGCGGCGGCGCTCGACCGCCCGGTCGAGGCGCTGTTCGCGCTAGCCGCCAGCGACCGCTAGTTGCTGGCGGTAACCGTCGCGTCCTCGGGCAACGCGGAGAGATCGAGGGTCAGCGCCGGTCGCCGCGCCGGCACCCTTGTCGCCGCGGGCATCGGCGCGAACGGCGTCGGCGGGGTCACTGCCGCCGTCGCGATCACCGTGCGCGGCGCAGGCCCGTCGCGCCAGGCGGCATAGGCGGTGTAGAAATCGACAAAGGGCTGGTCGAGCAGCGCCAGCTGCATCTCGCTGAAGGCGGGTAAGCCGGCAGGGGTCAGCGTCGTCAGGTCGGCAACGATGCCGGCAGCGGCGGTGCAGAAGGCGGGCCGCACCGGCGTTTGCGAGTAGAAGTTGTACAGCCGGGTCATGGCATAATCATAGCCGCTGGTGATCGGCTGACCGCGATACTGGGACGCATAGCTGGCCTGGGCGCGTGCCAGCGGCGTCTTCGCGCGCTTCAGCCAGGCGTTGTAGCCGGCGCGGATCGCAGCGCCTTCGCTGCCCGGGCACGACAACGCGGCGACGTTGAGCCCGGCGCGCAGGTGCCAGATCGCGGCGGCACCGGTGCGGCCCTGGTTGGGTGTCGGGAAGCTGCCGTCGGCAAGCCGCTGCGGCACCAGCATCCCCGGCGTCGCGCCGGGCGGCAGCGGCGGACCCGGCACGACCTCCACCGGCGGCGGCGCAACCGCCACCACGACCGGCACAGAGTGAGTGGCGCAGCCCGCGAGTGCCAGGATCAGCAACGGCAGCGGCCAGTGAATAACGCGCATCATCGTCTCCAACCCGCCCTGTCGCCGGCATGGCGCAGAATGGTTAAGGAGCGGTGGACGCGGGTCGGCTCAGGGCTCGCCGGGGCCGAAGCGCAGGCCCATCATCGGCGGGGCGGCAGTCGCAAGCACGACCGGAGCGTGCTGCGCCCGCCACGCCGCCAGCGTGCTGCGATACGCGTCATAGGCGGCGAAGAAGCCGGTGAACGGTGCCTCCAGCCGCGGCAGCGCGCGAGCGGCGAAGGCCGCAAACGAGTCGGGCGTGACCCCGCGTGCCTCGTCGAGCAGCACCGCCGCCGCCGCGCAGAACGCCTCATGCGCCGGCGGCTGGGCGAAGAAGTTATATAGCCGGGTCATGTCGTCGTCATAGGCCGCCTCGGCGCGGGAGCCGTAGCGCGCGCGATAGCGCGACCGCGCGCCGATCAGCGCCGCCGCGAGCGGAACCTGCTCCGCATCAAGCAGCGCGTTGTAGGCCGCCGGGATCGCCGCATCCTCGCTGCGGCGACACGCGAGCGCCGCGACATTGAGCGCGGCCCGGACGTGCCACACCGTCTCCTCCGACGACAGGTCGCGATTGGGCGTGCGATAGCCGCCGGCGTCGCGCTCGGGCGGGACGAAGCCGCTGGTGGCACCGGCCGGCGGCAGCGG
>NZ_CAHJXA010000258.1 GCF_903644135.1 Sphingomonas bacterium
CGCCGCCGCGCTGGCGGAGCCGGTCGACCTGGCGCGGCTGGGAATCCTGCGCGCGCGGCTCGACGATGCGGTTCTGCGGTCGGGCGGCGAGGTCGTCGGCGCGGGGGCGCGGCGTTATCCGGCGATCGGCTCCTACCGGCTGCCGGGGGTCGCGTCGGCGACGCAGCTGATCCGCCTCGACCTTGCGGGCTTCGCGGTGTCGGCGGGCAGCGCGTGTGCGAGCGGCAGCATGAAACCGAGCCACGTCCTCGCCGCGATGGGCTGGAGCGAGGCGGCATCGCGCGAGGTGATCCGTGTCAGCCTTGGTCGGGACACCAGCGCTGACGATGTCGAGGCGTTCATCGCCGCATGGCGGGCGATGGCGCGCGCGTCGTCGCGCTTCGCGGCATGACCTATCTCGACTACCAGGCGACGACGCCGCTCGCGCCCGAGGCGTTGGAGGCGATGCTGCCCTGGTTGCGCGACGGCCATGCCAACCCGCACTCGCCGCACCGCGAGGGCCGGGCTGCGAAGGCGGCGGTGGAGGTGGCGCGGGATCAGGTGGCGAAGGCGCTGATTAGCCAAGCGGATCAGGCCGATGCCGGCCGGCTGTTCTTCACCAGCGGCGCGACCGAGGCGGCGAACTGGGCGATCCAGGGTAGCTGGCGACGGCTGCGAGGCCAGCGTCCGCGGATCGTCACGATCGCGACCGAACACGCCTGCGTGCTCGATACGGTGGCGGCGCTGGCCGCCGAGGGTGCGGATGTCGTCGTGCTGCCGGTCGACCGGGCAGGCATCGTCGACCTCGACGCCGCAGCGGCGGCGATCGACGAACGGACCGCGCTGGTCGCGGCGATGCTGGTCAATAACGAGATCGGGGTCGTTCAGCCGATCGAGCAGCTTGGCCGGCTGGCCGCGCGGGCGGGCGCGCTGCTGTTATGCGATGCGGTGCAGGGCTGGGGGCGCGTGCCGCTGCCGCTGCAATCGTGCGACCTCGTCGCCGTGTCGGCGCACAAGGTGTATGGCCCCAAGGGGATCGGTGCGCTGTGGGTGCGGCACGGCTGCGAGCCTTTGGCGCTGCTGCATGGCGGCGGGCAGGAGGGCGGCCTGCGTTCGGGCACGCTAAGCCCGTCTCTGTGCGCCGGTTTCGGTACGGCGGCGGCGTTGCTGGCGACACAGGGCAATGGCGATGTCGAGGCGCTGTGGCGGATCGCGCGCGAACGGCTGGCGCGACCGGAGTGGCTGCTCAATGGCGACGACACGCACCGCTACCATGGCAACCTCAACGTCCGCCGCGCCGGGCTCGACGTCAATCGGCTGATGAGCGACCTGCGCGACCTTGCCTTTTCCGCGGGGTCGGCGTGTGCCAGCGGCTCGGGACGTCCGAGCCATGTGCTGCGTGCGATCGGCCTGACCGATGCGCAGGCGCGCACGTCGATCAGGATCGGCTTTGGTCGTTATACGGGCGAGGACGAGCTTGCCGCGGCGCTGGACCGCATTGACGCGGCGGCGCGGGCGCAGCGGGTGGCGGCATGACGCGGATCGCCTTTGTCGGCCCGGATGGCCGTGTGACCGATGCCGATGCGGCAACGGGGGCGCGGCTGCTCGATGTCGCGCAGGCTGCCGGGCAGCCCCTGGAGGGCACCTGCGGCGGCGAGATGGCCTGTGCCACCTGTCATGTGCTGATCGACGCCGCGGACCTTGCGTCGCTGCCTCTGCCGAGCGCCGAGGAGGAGGATCTGCTCGACCTGGTCCCCGGCGCGAGGCGGTTCAGCCGGCTGGCGTGTCAGATCGTGCTGCCCGCCGGGCTGGAGCAGCTGACGGTGCGCGTGCCGCGCTGACGGGTTGATCGCGCCGCGCCGCTTCGGCATAGCGCCCCTGGGAGTCGGGCGGACGTGGTCGTCGCCAACCCGGTCAGGTCCGGAAGGAAGCAGCCGCAACGATTTCGCCGCGGGTCGTTCCGGCTCCCACCGCGCAGCGCGCATGTGCGCAGCAATGCTGCGTACAAGACGCGCAAGCGCGGCCAGCGGTGCATCGCACCGTCTGACGACGCGGCTTCGCCGCGGCGTGCCCCGGTCGGAGGTACCTCAATGCTCACCCGCCGCGACACGCTACTCGCCACCGGCGCGCTCTGCCTGACCGGCCTCGCCCCGGTCGAACCCGACCTCACCGCCATCCGCGCCACCCTGCGCGGCGGTCGCCTCGGCGTCGCCGCGCTCGACACCGCCACCGGTCGCCGGTTGGAGCTCGACGCGCACGCCCGCTATGCGCATTGCTCGGTGTTCAAGTTGCCGCTGGTCGCGGCCGTCCTCGCCCGCGTCGATCGCGGACGGCTTGCGCTGACCCAACCCGTGCGCTTCACCGATGCCGACCTGCCCCCAAACGCGCCGACCGTGCGAGCGCATCTCGCCGAAGGGGCCTTACCGGTCGCGGCGCTATGCGAGGCGGCGATCACCCTCAGCGACAATGCCGCGGCCAATCTGCTGCTGCCGCTGGTCGGCGGCCCGGCAGGACTGACGCGGGCGGTGCGCGGCTGGGGTGATGCGGTCGCGCAGTTCGACCGGAACGAGCCAGGGCTCAACACCAACCTGCCGGGCGATCCGCGCGACACCACCACGCCGGCGGCGATGCTGAGGCTGGTCGTGGCGCTGACGACCGGTACGGTGCTGTCGGCGGCGTCGAGGGCGCTGCTGATCGGCTGGCTGGAGGGATGCCGTACCGGCGGCAAGCGGCTGCGCGCCGGCTTTCCGGCGGCCTGGCGAGCGGGGGACAAGACCGGCACGGGCGAGCATGGTGCCGCCAACGACGTCGCGGTCGCCTGGCCCATGCCGGGCCGGCGGCCGATCATCGTCGCCAGCTTGGTCGACGCGCCGGCGGTGGACGACGCCGCCCGCGATGCCGCCCATGCCGCGATCGGTCGGGCAGTGGCGGCATGGATCGGCTGAACGCGCGGTGCGCCGTCTCTGTCCTCCCGCGCCGCGATCGGGCATAGCCGCACGATGACCTGCCCGCGTCACCCTTTGCAATTGTCGACGAGCGCGCGCCGGTGACCGGTTCGTTCGACCTGGGTGAGCCGCCACAGCCTGCCGCCGCAACGCCCTACCGCGTGCTGGCGCGCAAATACCGGCCGCAGACCTTCGCCGAGCTGATCGGACAGGATGCGATGGTGACGACGCTGGGCAACGCGATCAAGCGCGACCGGATCGCCCATGCGTTCCTGATGACCGGGGTCCGCGGCGTCGGCAAGACGAGCACAGCGCGGCTGATCGCCAAGGCGCTCAACTGCATCGGCCCGGACGGGCAGGGCGGCCCGACCATCGACCCCTGCGGCGTGTGCGAGCATTGCCGCGCCATCGCCGAGGGCCGCGACATCGACGTGATCGAGATGGACGCGGCGAGCCATACCGGCGTCGACGACATGCGCGCCGTGATCGACGCCTCGCGGATGACCGCGTTCAACGCGCGCTACAAGATCTACATCATCGACGAAGTCCACATGCTCTCCAAGAACGCGTTCAACGCGCTGTTGAAGACGCTGGAGGAGCCGGCCGAGAGCGTGAAGTTCGTGCTCGCCACCACCGAGGTCAACAAGGTGCCGGTGACGGTGCTGTCGCGCTGCCAGCGGTTCGACCTGCGCCGCATCTCCGCCGAGATGCTGGCCGAGCATTTCCGCAGGATCACGCAGCTGGAGGAGGTGGCCGCCGAGCCCGAGGCGCTGACCCTGATCGCCCGCGCGGCGGAAGGGTCGGCGCGCGACGGGCTGTCGATCCTCGACCAAGCGATCGCCCATGCCGGGCTGGAGGGTAGCGGGGTCACCGCCGCCGCCGTTCGCCAGATGCTCGGCCTGTCCGATCGCGGCGCGGTGCGCGACCTGCTGGCGCTGGTGCTGGCCGGCGACGGGGCGGGGGCGCTGGCCGGGATGCGGCGGCAATATGACGGTGGCGTCGATCCGCTGGCGGTGCTGCGTGCGCTGCTGGAGACGGTGCACGGCGTGACGCTCGCCAAGGTCGGCACGCCACCCGACCCGGCGCTGTCGGCGGAGGAGCGCGCGGCGCGGGCCGAGTGGGCGGGAGGGCTGTCGTTCGCGCTGCTCCACCGGCTGTGGCAGCTCATGCTGCGCGGTCATGACGAG
>NZ_CAHJXA010000259.1 GCF_903644135.1 Sphingomonas bacterium
GCACCTGTTCCGCCGCCGCCAGCCAGACGGGCCCACGCTTCTGCCCGATACTCGCCCGCGACGTCGCGCTGCGCCTCGCCGGCGATCGCATCGCCGCCACCGGGACGCTGGTCGAGCCCATCACCGCCACCCGCGTCGCCGCGCTCACGGTCGCGCACGATCTGGGCACCGGCACCGGGCACGCCGATCTTGCCATCGACAAGCTGTCCTTCGCCAAGGCGTTCCAGCCGAACCTGCTGACCCCGGTCGTTACCGGCACGGTTGCCGATGTCGCCGGCACGATCGACGGCGAGGGGCATATCGGCTGGAGCGATGCCGGGCTGACCAGCACCGGCCGCTTCACCACCGCCGGCACCGACCTTGCCGCCGCGTTCGGCCCGGTCACCGGCATCGCCGGCAGCATCACCTTTACCGATCTGCTCGCCCTGGTCAGCGCGCCGGGGCAGGAGGTGAGCGTCGCTTCGATCAATCCCGGCATCCCGGTCGAACATGGCGCGATCCGCTTCCACACCGAGGCCGGTCCCAGGATCGCGGTCGAGAGCGCGCGCTGGCCGTTCGCGGGCGGCACGCTGACCCTCGACCCGACCCTGCTCGACTTCGCTGCGCCGGCCGAGCGGCACATGACCTTCCGCCTCGACGGCGTCGCCGCCGACCGCTTCCTCCAGCAGTTCGACTTCAAGAACCTTGCCGCGACCGGCACCTTCGACGGCGTGCTGCCGATGATCTTCGACGCGCGCGGCGGCCGCATCGAGGGCGGGCGGCTGACGGTGCGCGAAGGCGGCGGCGGCATCGCCTATGTCGGCGACCTCGCGCAGAAGAACCTCGGCTTCTGGGGCAACCTCGCCTTCCAGGCGCTGAAGTCGCTGCGCTATCGCAGCCTCGCCATTGCCATGAACGGCCCGCTGGAGGGGGAGATGATCACCGATGTGCGCTTCGCCGGCGTCAGCCAGGGACAGGGGGCCAGGAGCAACTTCCTGATCCGCCGGCTGCAGCGGCTGCCGTTCGTGTTCAACGTCCGCATCAAGGCCCCGTTTCGCGAGCTGGTGCAGACCACCAGCTCCTTCTCCGATCCCACCGACCTGCTCCGCCGCAGCCTGCCGGCGCTGATCGGCCCGAGCACCGTTCAGCCTGCCGCAAGCGCCCCTGTGCCATCAGCGAGGCCTTGACGTGGAGCGACAGGATCACGACGCTGGCGGGATGAAGAGGATGATCGGGATCGCCGCCGTGCTGACGGCAACGGGCTGGGTCGCTGGATGCGTCAACGTGACCGCGCCCAACAAGCCGATCGAGATCAACCTCAACATCACCATCACCCAGGACGTGGTGCTGAAGCTCGACGGTCAGGCCAAGTCGCTAATCCAGCAGAACCCGGGGATTTTTTGATGCGCCTCCATCTTCTCGCCGCCGGCCTCGCGATCGCCGGCATCGCCGTAGGTGCCTCCGCCCAGCGCGACCCGTCCTATGCCGCCGCGCGGTCCAGCGGCGAGGTCGGCGAGCAGCCCGATGGCTATCTCGGGCTGGTCGGCGCAGGCACGCCGTCGCTGCACGCGCTGGTCAGCGACATCAACATCAAGCGCAAGGCGGCCTATACCCGCCAGGCGAGCGCCGCCGGCGCTACGGTGGAGCAGCTCGCCTTCACCAGCGGCTGTACGCTGGTCGAACAGACCGCGCCGGGCGAGAAGTACCGCGCCCCCGGCGGCGTGTGGAAGACCCGCACCGCCGCCGCGCCTGAGCGCGACGGCCGCTGCGTCTGATCGCCGGCGTCACCCGATTGTTGACTCGGGGCGATCGCTTTTCTACACGGCCGGCGTCGCGAGGGGGCTGATTTCCCGCGCGTTTGTTCGTCGCCGCTCGACCCGGCTGTAAAAGGGGAGGGCTGGCGGCGTTTTCTTATCGGGAACCGCGTGGCCGACGATCGCCAGACAGACCTTGATGCCCGTCTCGCCCGCGCCTGCGCGGTCGAGGACGCGCGCACCGGCGTCGCCCCGCGCGCGCCGGCCAAGGGCTATGCGCAGGGCTCGCGCATACTGGCCGAGCTGATCGGCGCGCCCACCGGCGCGGCGCTGATCGGCTGGCTGCTTGACCGCTGGCTGGGCACTGCGCCCTGGTTGATGCTGGGGCTGCTGGTGCTCGGCTTCGTCGTCGCCTTTCGCAACGTCTACCGCATATCGCTGGAGCGTCCGGAGTGATGCGCGCCCCTGCCCAGACCACACGAGGATAGGCCGTGTCCGGCAAGATTGACCCCATGGAGCAGTTCCAGGTCGAGCCGGTGCTCGGCCGCCACCTGCACCTGTTCGGCTATGACGTGTCGTTCACCAATTCGGCGCTGTTCATGGTGGTGGTGTTCGTGCTGCTCGCGCTGTTCGTCGCGGGCGGGCTGAAGCGCCAGCTCGTGCCCGGCCGCTGGCAGGTCGCGGTCGAGGGCGCGGTCGGCTTCATCGACAACATGATGCAGGTCAACATCGGCGCGGAGGGCAAGAAGTTCGCGCCCTATATATTTTCTCTGTTCTTCTTCATCCTGTTCGCCAACCTGGTCGGCGTCATGCCGCTGGCGATCCTGCCGCACCTCCACACCTTTGCGGTGACCAGCCATATCACCGTCACCGCGGTGCTGGCGTTCTTCTCGTTCCTGATCGTGCTTGCGGTCGGCTTCTGGCGGCACGGCTTCCACTTCTTCTCGCTGTTCGTGCCGCACGGGGCGCCGGGCTGGCTGATGCCGGTGATCATCCCGGTCGAGTTCGTGTCATTCATGGTGCGGCCGTTCTCGCTGGGCTTGCGGCTGTTCGTCGCGATGACCGCCGGGCACATCCTGCTGGAAGTGTTCGGCAGCTTTGCGGTGCAGGGGCTGTCGGCCGGGCTGCATAACGGCAACCCGATCGGCTTCGTCGTCTGGATCGCGAGCTTCGTGATGATCGTCGGCGTGTCGGCGCTGGAGCTGCTGGTCTGCGCGATCCAGGCCTATGTGTTCGCGCTGCTGACCTCCTTGTACCTCAACGACGCGGTGCACCTGCACTAAGTCACTTGTTCTACTCGTTATTTCTTGGGAGCTTATCATGGACCATACTTCTGCAATGTATATCGGTGCCGGCCTTGCCGCGATCGGCATCGGCCTGTCGGCGCTCGGCGTCGGCAACGTGTTCGGCTCGTTCCTTGAGGGTGCGTTGCGCAATCCGGGTGCCGCCGACGGCCAGCAGGGCCGGCTGTTCATCGGCTTCGCCGCATCGGAGCTGCTGGGCCTGATCGCGTTCGTTGTCGCGATCCTGATCCTCTTCGTCGTCAAGTAAGCAGACGGGCGCGAGCGGATGCCGCAGCTATCGCAGATCGGCGAGATCTACGCGTCGCAGCTCTTCTGGCTCGCGATCGTGTTTGCGGCGATCTATTTCGGTATTGGTCGGGCGATGGTGCCGCGGATCGAGCGGACGATCGATGATCGCGCCGCACGGATCAGCGGCGACCTGGCGGCGGCGCAGGCTGCGCGCACCGCTGCCGCGGGGTCGGACGAGACTTATGAGAGCGGCCTCGACGCCGCCCGCGCCCAGGCGATGAAGACCGTCGGTGAGGCGCAGGCGCGCGCCACCGCCGCCACCGAGGCGCGGATCAAGACCAGCGATGCCGATACCGAGGCGAAGCTGCACGCGGCGACGCAGCGGCTGGCGACCAGCAAGTCGCAAGCGCTGGCCGAGGTGGAAGGCGCGACCGTCGAGGCGGTGCAGGCGATCGTCGCCAAGCTGTCGGGCGTATCGATCGATCGCGCTGCAGCCGAAACGCGTGTAAAGGCGGAGCTGGCGCATGGCTGAGCCCCATGCGATCACCCTGGCGGAAGCGAAGGGGACCACCGAGTTGCACGTCGAGCCGTCCGCCCTTGGCATCACCGCCGCCGGCTGGGTGGCGTTGTCGATGCTGTTCGTCATCGGCCTGATGCTGTGGAAGAAGGTGCCGCAGCTGATCGCCGGGATGCTCGACACCCGTATCGCTACGATCCGTACCCAGCTGGACGAGGCGGCGCAGCTGCGCGGCGAGGCCGAGCGGCTGCTCGCCGAGGCAAAGGCGCGCAGTGCCGCCAGCGCCGGCGATGCGGCCGCGATCGTCGCCCATGCCGAGGCGGAG
>NZ_CAHJXA010000260.1 GCF_903644135.1 Sphingomonas bacterium
GCTCCGCCCACAGCGCCTTGGGCACATAGGCGATGGTGGTGGCGGTCGCCTGCACCGGCACGCGCGAGGTCGCGACCGACTGCGGCGCGGACGGCACCTCGATGGTGATCGACTTGGCCGCGACCGAGTTCTGGTCCTGTCCGATCGCGGGCGCGGCGGCGGCGGTCAGCGTCAGCAGCGACGGCGGCGGTTTCGCACCGAAGCTGATGCAGCCCGCGAGCGGCAACGTGGCGGCGATCGCCGCGCAAAGCCGGGTGATCCTCATGCGTCCCATCTCATTTGCCCTTATAGTCCGGCAGCTTAGGCTGGCTGATGATCGAGGCCGCACCCTCCTGATCGACGCGCTGCGCCACCGACGACAGCGCCGCCGCGGTGGCGCGCAGGTCGTGGACCAGCTGGTTCGCCTCCGGGATGGTCGAGCGCGAGAAGGTCTGCAGCCCCGGCCGGGCGTCGCCGATCGCACCGTTGAGCGTGTCGACGCTCGCCCGCGCCGACTCCAGCGTCTTGTTGAGGTTGGCCATCGCCGGCCGCACGTCCGTCGTCACCAGGCCGTTGGTGGTGTCGGCGAGCTTGCCGACCTGCTGCGCTGCATCGCCGGCCTGCTGGATGGCGACGCGGGTCTGCGCCAGCGTCGCCGCGATCTCCGGCGCGCGGTCGGCGAGCGCGCCCGAGATGCGGTTGGTGTTGTCGAGGATGCCGGCGATCGACGCCTGGTTCTTGTCGGTGAGCAGCCCGGTCAGCTTCTCGGTCAGCGTCGACAGCCGCTCCAGGAGCTGCGGCGCGGAATTGAGGATCGCGCCGATGCCGCCCTGCTTGGTCGGAATGACCGGCACGCCATAGGGACAGGCGGCGAGCGGGTTCTCCTCGGGGCAGTCGATCGACGGCGACCCTTTGATGCCGCCGTCGAGCGACACCGTGCTGGTGCCGGTGAAGCTGCCCAGGACGGTCGCGGTGGTGCCGCGCAGGATCGGCGTGTCGTCGTTGATGCTGATCCGCACGCGGACGAACTGCGGGTCGTTCTTCCATAGCGCGATGGTCTTGATTTGGCCGACCGGCACGCCCGAATAGGTGACCGCCGACCCCTTGGCGAGGCCGTCGACCGCCTGCTTGAAGAAGATGTCGTACTGCTTCTCCGACGTGCCGCCGAGCCGCGCGATCCAGACGGTGAAGATCGCCAGCACCGCCAGCAGGATCAGCACGACGGTGCCGACGAGGACGTGGTTGGAGCGAGTTTCCATCAGCTGGTCCCTAAATGCTTAACATGGGCCTGATAGGCGCCGGCGTCGCCACCGGGGTTGGTCTTGGCGGTATCGGCGGCGGCCATCGCCTTGGTCTTGACCTCGGTCGGGTGAGCGGCGGCTTCGGCGTCGGCGGGTTGAGGGGCGCTGCCATGCGCCTCCTGCGTATCCGCCGCCGCGCGGCCGCGGGGGCCGCGGAAATATTCTTGAATCCAGGGGTGATCGGTCGCCAGCAGCTCGTCGATGGTGCCGGTGGCGATCACCTTGCCGTCGGCCAGCACCGCCACCCGGTCGCAGATCGCATAAAGCGAGTCGAGGTCGTGGGTAATGATGAACACCGTCAGCCCCAGCGTCTTCTGCAGCGACTTGGTCAGGTCGTCGAACTGCGCCGCGCCGATCGGGTCGAGGCCGGCGGTCGGCTCGTCGAGGAACAGCAGCTCCGGGTCCATCGCCAGCGCACGGGCGAGGCCGGCGCGCTTCTTCATGCCGCCCGACAGCTCGGCGGGAAATTTCGGCCCGGCATCGGCCGACAGCCCGGTCATCACCACCTTGTAGCCGGCGATCTCGGCCATCAGCGCCGGGTCCAGCTCGGGGTAGAATTCGCGCAGCGGCACCTCGACATTCTCGGCGACGGTCAGCGTCGAGAACAGCGCGCCGCCCTGGAACAGCACGCCCCAGCGCTTGCGCAGCGCCGTGTTCTCGGTCTCCTCGCGGCCGATGGTGTGCTCGCCGAAGACGGTGATCTCCCCCTCCATCGGTGTCTGCAGGCCGATGATCGAGCGCATCAGCACCGACTTGCCGGTGCCCGAGCCGCCGACCACGCCCAGGATCTCGCCGCGGCGCACGTCGAGGTCGAGGCCGTCATGGACGATCTGGTCGCCAAAGCCGTTCTTCAGCCCGCGGACGCTGACGACGACGTCGCCCGTCTCCTGACCGGCCGCCCTCATATCCAGCCGATCCAGGTGAAGAACACCGCGAAGAAGGCGTCGAGGACGATGCACAGGAAGATCGCCTGGACCACCGCGGCGGTGGTGCGGCTCCCCACCTGTTCGGCGTCGGCCTCGACCTGCATCCCCTGGAAACAGCCGGCCATGGCGATGATCGCGCCGAACACCGGCGCCTTGACCAGGCAGATGTAGAGGTCGGTGATCGGCACCACCTCGCGGATGCGCTGGACGAAGGTGGCGGGCGGGATGCCGAGCGAGATCCAGCACAACAGGCCGCCGCCGATGATCGACACCAGCGACGCGTAGAAGCCGAGCAAAGGCATCATCAGCACCGCCGCCAGCGTGCGCGGCAGCACCAGCGCCTCCATCGGCGAGACGCCGATGGTGCGCATCGCGTCGATCTCCTCGGTCAGCTTCATGGTGCCGATCTGCGCGGCGAAGGCGCTGCCGGAGCGGCCCGCGACCATGATCGCGGTCATCAGCACGCCGAGTTCGCGCAACGACAGCCGGCCGACGAGGTTGATGGTGAACACCTCCGCGCCGAACTGGGCGAGCTGGACCGCGCCCTGCTGGGCGATGACGATGCCGATCAGGAAGCTCATCAGGCCGATGATTGCGAGCGCCGAGACGCCGACCACCTCGATCCGCTGCACCGTCGCGTTGAAGCGGAAGCGGCGCGGCGGCCGCACGAAGCTGACCGTGACGTTCCAGAACGCGATCACGGTCGCGCCGAGGAAGCCGAGCAGGCCGTACAGCGTCTGGAAGGTGGTAACGACCGCATCGCCGACCTCGCCTACCACGCGCTGGACCGACGGCTGGCGCTTGGCGACCGGCTCGGCGGGGCGGTCGGCGGCGATCACCTGGTCGAACAGGTGCTGGCTGTCGGGCGACAGGCCCTCGACGGTGGCGTCGTGGCGCGCGGCGAAACGGTGGACGACCCATGCCCCGACCGTGTCGATCCGCTCGACCGCCGACAGGTCGACCGACGCGACCTTGCCGTCGACCTTCTCCAACCGCTGCGGCAGGGTGCCGAGCCGCGCCAGCGACAGGTCGCCGGAGAAACGCAGGGCACCGCCCGTCCCGTCCTGCTGGAAATCAGCCGCCGCGCTGCTCATCGTGCCAGTCTTTGCGGGAAAGCTGCGGTCGCGGCAAGACGTTAGGGATGCGGATCAGCCAAGCGCCAGGTCGACGGCGTGGATCACAACGCCGACCAGCCCGCCGACGACCGTGCCGTTGACGCGGATGAACTGCAGGTCCTTGCCGACTGCGTTCTCCAGCCGGCGGGTGACCGTGTCGGCGTCCCAGCCGTGCACCGTCTCCGATACCAGCCGGACGATGCCGTCGCCATAATCAGCGGCGATGCCGACCACCGCGCGGCGCATGAAGCGGTTGATGCCGGTTGCCAGTCGCGCGTCGTCGCGCAGCGACGCGCCGAGCTGGCGCAGTATGTCGCCGAGCGGCCCGCGCATCGCCCGCTCCGGATCGCGCGCGATCGCCAGGAGCAGCCCGCGCGCTTGCTCCCACAACCCGTCGAGCCAGCGCTGCATCGCCGGGTTGGCGAGCAGATCCTCCTTCATCCGCTCGACCCGCTCGCGCATGACGGGATCGTAGCGCAGGTTCCAGGCGAAACGGTCCAGCCCTTCCTCGGCCGCCAGCCGTAGCGGGTGCTCGGGATCGTCGGCCATGTCGGCGAGCAATGTGTCGAGGCCGCCGATCAGCTTGTCGGCGACGGTCTCGTCGAGCCCGGTCCAGCGCAGGATCGAGCCGGCGCGGTCGTGGACGATGCGGCGGATCAGCACGTCGTTGGCGGCGAGCGCACCGCCGGCCCAGCGGATCGCGGCGTCGAGCAGCGGCTTGTGCCGGTTCTCCGCCATCGCCGCGGCGAGCAGCTGGCCGATGATCGGCGCGACCGCC
>NZ_CAHJXA010000261.1 GCF_903644135.1 Sphingomonas bacterium
ACCGGCGCAGGGCTCGCTGACCAGCGCGCCTGCGGCACCCTGCGCGAACGCCTGACCAAGGAAGCGGTGGCCGTCGGTCGCCTCGCCGGTCAGCGCGACGAACAGGTCGCCAGCGCCGACCTCGCGGCTGTCGAAAGCGACGCCATCCGCGGCGAAGTCGGCCGACGCGGTGCCACGGCAAGCGGCGGCGATCTCGGCGGCGGTCCAGAGCGTCACGCGGCGCACTCGCGCGCGACCGCGACGTCGTCGAAGGGTAGCACCATGTCGCCGACGATCTGGCCGGTCTCGTGCCCCTTGCCGGCGATGAGGACGATGTCGTGCGGCCCCGCCTCGCCGATCGCGGCGGCGATCGCCTCGCGCCGGTCGCCGATCTCGGTCGCCGTCCGCGCGCCGGCGAGCAGTTGCGCGCGGATCTCGCGCGGGTCCTCGGTGCGGGGATTGTCGTCGGTGACGATCACCCGGTCGGCCTCGCGGTCGACCACCTGCCCCATCGCCTCGCGCTTGCCAGGGTCGCGGTCGCCGCCGGCACCGACCACGACGATCAGCCGGCCATCCGTATGCGGCTTGAGCGCGGCGATCGCCGCCTCCAGCGCGTCGGGGGTGTGGGCATAGTCGACATAGACCGGCGCGCCATTGGCGGCGATGACAGCGCGCTCCAGCCGGCCGCGCACCGGCTGCAATCGTGCGAGGTCGGCCAGCGTCGCCGCGACCTCGCCGCCGGTGGCGATCACCAGCGCCGCCGCGACCAGCGCGTTGGCCGCCTGATAGCCGCCGATCAGTGGCAACCGGACATGATGGCGCTTGCCGCCAGCCTCGATCTCCAGCCCCTGCCCCAGCAAGGTCGGCTCGCGCCCGACCAGCCGCAACGTGTCGCCGCGGGTCCCCACCGTCATCAGCCGGTTACCGCGGCAGCGCGCCAGGTCGATCACCCGCGCCGCCTCGACATCGTCGGCCCACACCACCGCCGTCCCGTCTGGTGCCAGCACCTCCGAGAACAAGCGCAGCTTGGCGGTCAGGTACGCCGCCATGTCGCCATGATAGTCGAGATGGTCGCGGCTGAGATTGGTGAACGCCGCCGCCGCCACGCGCAGCCCCTCGGTGCGATACTGGGTCAGGCCATGGCTCGACGCCTCGAAGGCGAGATGGCTCACCCCCTCGCGCGCCAGGCCGCCGACGTTGGACAGGAAGGTGACGATATCGGGCGTGGTCAGCCCGGTCGCGCTGCGCTCGGCGGCGGTGGTGATGCCCAGCGTGCCGATCGAGGCGGCGTGGTGCCCCGCCATCCGCCACAGCTGCCGCGTCATCTCGACGGTGGAGGTCTTGCCGTTGGTGCCGGTCACCGCCACCACCGTCGCGGGAAACGGCGCGAAGAAGCTGGCGGCGGCGCGCGCGAAGCGCTCGCGCGGGGCGGCGTCGGCGAGGTGGACCGCGCCCTCGACCCGCGCCTCGGGCCGCGCCACCACCGCGATCGCGCCCGCCTTTACCGCGTCGGCAATATAGTCCTCGCCGTTGACTCGTGCGCCCGGAAAGGCCCCGAACACCGTTCCCGGTGCCACCTTGCGGTGGTCGATCGCAAAGCCGGTGACCGGTGCCGTCTCGTCGCCCCCGGTCAGCGCGGCCAGTCTCACTCCGGCAGCCCTTTGCCTTTCGGTCCCTGCCAGATCAGCGGGATCAGCTCCGACACGTCGATGTCGCGGTTCATGTCGGGCACGACGCCCAGCATCGAGCCGGTGCGCGCGATCACGCGGCCGACCACCGGCGCGGCGTTCCAGGCGGCGGTCTTGAAGCCGAACGTCTCCTTGGTCGCGATCGGCGAGTCGAGCATGGCCAGCACCACATAGCGCGGTGCGTCCATCGGGAAAGCCGCCGCAAAGGTGGCGACGTTGCGATGATGGTCGTAACCGCCCGCCACCGCCGCCTCCGCCGTGCCGGTCTTCCCGCCGACGCGATAGCCGGGCGCGTCGCCCTTGCGGCCGGTGCCGAGCTGGACGATCATCCTGAGCAGCTGGCGCATCCGCGCGCTGGTCGCGGCGCTGATGACGCGGCGGCCGGGGTCGGCATGGCCCGGCGCGACCTTCAGCATCGTCGCCGGCCGCCAGATGCCGCCATTGACCAGCGCCGCATAGGCCATGGCGAGATGCAGCGGCGTCACCGCGATGCCATGGCCATAGGCGGTGGTCATCACCGTCGTGCGCGCCCAATAGCCCGGCCATAGCGGCCGGCCCTTCTCGCGCAGCTCGATCGCCGGCTTGTCGGCGAAGCCCAGCTTGCGGAACATCGCCTGCATCCGCGTCGCGCCGACCTCGTCGGCGATGCGCGCGGTGGCGATGTTGGAGGAATAGATCAGCGTCTCGGGAATATCGAGCCAGCGCTTCTGCTCGTCGCCGCGGTCGTCATGGATCATGAAACCGCCGATCTTCATCGGCACGGTCGCGTCGAAGCGGCGGCTCATGTCGGTGACGACGCCATTGTCGATCGCCGCCGCGACGGTGATCGGCTTGAAGGTCGAGCCCAGCTCATAGACGCTCTGGGTATTGATGTTGCGCAGCTGCTCGACGCCGGCCATGCCGACCCGGTTGGGGTTGTAGGTCGGCAGCGATACCATCGCGACCACCTCGCCGGTGTTGACGTCCAGCACCAGCCCCGCCGCGCCGCGCGCCTGGAACGTCGTCTGCGCGCGCGCCAGCTCCGACTCCATTGCCGCCTGCACGCGGGTGTCGAGCGACAGCTCGATCGGCCTGGCGTTGCTGGCCGGGTCGAGCAGCGCCTTGTCGAGGACACGCTCCATCCCGCTCTGGCCATGGCCGTCGGTGGACAGGAAGCCGAGCGCGTGCGCCGCCAGCGTCGTCTGCGGATAGAGCCGCTGGGTCTCGCGCGCGAAGACGATGCCGGGCTCGCCGATCGCATTGACCTGCTCGACCAGCGCCGGCGAGGCGCGCTGCTGCAGCCAGGCGAAATTCACATGCCGGGTCAGCTGCGCGTAGAACCAAGCCTGGTCGCCGCGATCGGGCATCAGCGCCGCCAGCCGCGCGGCGATATCGGTCGGGTTGCCGATCAGCCGGCGCGGATGGACGGCGATCGTCCAGGCGTCGATGGTGCGGGCGAGCGGCGCGCCGTTGCGGTCGACCACGTCCCCGCGTGCCGCCAGCATCGCGATCCGCGCCGCCTCGTCGGCCGGGCCCGCGACGATCGCCAGCATCGCCAGTCGCGCGATCACCAGCGCCACCGCCGCCGCGAAGACCATCATCAGCATCATCAGCCGCATATGCGCGGTCGCGACCAGCGCGTGGCGCTGGCCGGCGGCGCGGCGGGGCGTCAGCGGTCGGGCAACGACCAGCGTCACCGTTGCCGCGCCTCGCGTTTCGCCTTGGCGATGAGGTCGCCCAACGTCGCATCGGACAGGAGCTTGTCGTCGAGCATCGCGATCGCCTGCGGCCGCACCTTCGCCACCGCCTGGCTAGTGCGCTCAACGTTGGCGAGACGGGCCAGCGCACGGTCGGGGACCGGCGGGGCGGCATGAACGGCCTTCACCACTGGTGTGCGGGCGGCAGGGTCGAGCGCCACGGCGGCGACGCGGACCGGTGCCGGGCGAGCAACGAGAGACGGCAGCGGCGCAGCGACTGCCGCTACCGGAGCGGCCGCGATCGACGGCACCACCAGCGCGGCGGTCTGCACCCGCGGACCGGCGACGTCGATGGTCGCCAGCTGCGAGGCGTCGCGGACGAACTGCCCGGCGGTCGGCGCGGCGAGCGCCAGGGTATCGCCGTTCCAGCGTTCCAGCTGGACCAGGTTGGCGCGGGTGTCGAACTCGGTCTCAAGCGCGCGGATGTCGCGCTGCGCCGCGGCAATGCGCGCGTTCACCGCCTCCAGCCGCTTGCGCTCCTCCGCGACGCGCAGCGACACGAGGTAGAAGGCGAGCGCGATGACCACGGCGGCGATCAGCCAGCCCACGCCCTTTAGCCGATATGCCGCCGTCATGCCGTCACCTCTTGTTGGATAGGTTCGCCCCAAGCCGGAGCCGCGGTGCGCCGCGCCGTCCGCAACGTCGCCGAGCGTGCGCGGGGATCGCGC
>NZ_CAHJXA010000262.1 GCF_903644135.1 Sphingomonas bacterium
GCTCCGGGGCAAAACCGGCGATGCGCCGACCCCGCCCGTCGAGCACCGCGAGCAGCAGCGACTCGTCGCCCGGCGTGCGGGCATGGGCGATGGCGCTGCCGACCGCCGCGGTGCCGCCGTCGCGCCATACCGCCAGCAGCGCGTCGGCCTCCTCCGTGGTCTCGCGGCGGACGGCCCCCAGCGTCTCGTCATGGGTCTGCTTCCAGATGACGCCAATCAGCACCAGGCTCGACACCAGCGCCAGCGCCACCGCCAGCAGGGTGATGCGCGCGGTGACCGACAGCCTGACGCGCGGGATCGCGGCTCAGCCTTCCGCCGACAGTCGATAGCCCGCCCCGCGCACGGTGTGGAGGATCGGCGAGGAAAAGCCGTCCTCCAGCTTGCGGCGCAGCCGGCCGATATGGACGTCGACGACGTTGGAGCCCGGGTCAAAATGATAGTTCCAGATCTTCTCCAGCATCATCGTGCGGGTGACGACCTGGCCGGCGTGGCGGACGAGGAACTCCAAGAGGTTGAACTCGCGCGCGCCGAGCGGGATGGCGCGGCCGGCGCGGGTGACGATCCGCGACAGCAGGTCGACCTCCAGATCGCCGACCGACAGCTTGGTCTTGGTCGGCTCGGCAGCTGCGCGGTCGCCGCGACGGACCAGCGCCTCGACGCGCGCCGACAGCTCGGCGAAGCTGTACGGCTTACACAGATAATCGTCGGCCCCCGCCTTCAGCCCGTCGACCCGGTCGTCGACCGAGGCGAGCGCCGACAGCACCAGCGTCGGCGTGCCGATCCCCGCCGCGCGGATCGCGCTGATCATCGCCAGGCCGTCCAGCCCGGGCAACATCCGGTCGGCGACGACAAGGTCGAAGATACCCTCGCTGGCAAGGAACAGCCCGTCGCGACCATCGCGGCAGGTCTCGACCGAATAGCCGGCCTCCGACAGGCCCTTGGCGAGATAAGCGGCGGTCGAGGCATCATCCTCGACGATCAGGATCTTGCGGCTCACGCCCTACTCCATAGGTGAAAGGCCGACGGAAAGCATAGTCTCCGCCGGCCCCCTACGGCACCCCCGGGAGTGACGGGCACCGAACTCGCAAACTGTCCGCGTGCAATAGCAGCGGCGGGCAGGCGAGGCGGTGACCGGGACATGAAGAGCGCGTCATTGATCTCCCGGCGCCGGGGCAGGTCAGCTGCCCAGGATGCCCGCGATCGCGGCGCTGACCTCGTCGATATCGGCCATGCCGTTGACCCGCCGCACCAGCCCGCGCGCCTCGTAGATCGGCAGGATCGGCGCGGTCTTGGCGCGGTATTCGGCCATTCGGGTGCTGACCGTCTCGGCATTGTCGTCCGGGCGGCGCTTGAACTCGGTCGCGCCGCACACGTCGCACACGCCGGCCACGGTCGGCAGCTTGAAGACGTCGTGATAGCCCTCGCCGCAGTGCGCGCAGGTGAAGCGGCCGACGATCCGCTCGATCAGCGCAGCCTCGTCGACCTCCAGCTCGACGACATAGTCGAGCGCCGATCCGCGCTCCGCCAGCAGGATGTCGAGCGCGTCGGCCTGGGCGGCGGTGCGGGGATAGCCGTCGAAGATCACGCCCGCGGCTGTGTCGCCCTGATCGAGGCGCTCGCCGATCAGCGCGGAGACGATCGCGTCGGAGACAAGTTCCCCCGCCGCCATCACCGCCTTGGCCTTGACGCCGACCGGCGACCCCGCCTTGACCGCCGCGCGCAGCATGTCGCCGGTCGACAGCTGGACCATGTTGCGGCCGGCGACGAGCCGGCTCGCCTGCGTGCCCTTGCCCGCTCCCGGCGGTCCGAGAAGGATGATGTTCACGCCGCCTCCCCTAACCGGACCGTGAGATGCCGCAAGCCGCCGCGGTCAGCGCAATCGGCCGCCCTTCAGCTTCGCCTTCTTGATCAGGTCGCCATATTGATGCGCCAGCAGGTGCGACTGGATCTGCGTCACCGTGTCCATCGTCACGTTGACGACGATCAGCAGGCTGGTGCCGGTCAGCGCCAGACTGACGCCCAGCGACGACATCACCAGCTCCGGTACCAGGCAGATGATGGTCAGATATCCAGCGCCCAGCACCGTGATCCGGGTCAGCACATAATCGAAATAGGTCTCGGTATTCTTGCCGGGCCGGATGCCGGGGATGAAGCCGCCATAGCGCTTCAGGTTGTCCGCCGTCTCCTCGGGATTGAACACCACCGCGGTATAGAAGAACGAGAAGAAGATGATGCCCGCCCCATAGAGCGTCATGTAGACCGGGCTGCCATGCTGCAGATACTGGTTGAGGGTGATGATCAGGTCGCCCCAGCGGCTCTCGCCGGCGACGCGGTTGCCGGCGAACTGCGAGATGGTCAGCGGCAGCAGCAGCAGCGAGGAGGCGAAGATCGGCGGGATGACGCCGGCGGTGTTGAGTTTCAACGGCAAGTGGCTGCGGTCCGCCTGCATCCCGCGCTGGGTCTGGCGCTTGGGATACTGGATCAGGATGCGGCGCTGGGCCCGCTCCATGAAGCAGATGAACAGCACCAGCAACGCCACCGCCGCGACCACGCCCAGGATCACCGCCGGGTTGATCGACCCCGACCGGCCGCTCTCCATCAGGTTGACGATGGTGGTCGGCAGATTGGCGACGATGCCGGCCATGATGATCAGCGACACGCCGTTGCCGATGCCGCGGCTGGTGATCTGCTCGCCCAGCCACATCAGGAACATGGTGCCGCCGATCAGCGACACGACGGCGGCGACGCGGAACAGCGTGCCCGGCTCGACCACCGCCTGGACGCCGTTATTGGCACCGATCGTCTCCAGCCCCTTGGCGATGACGAAACCCTGGATGGCGGTGAGCAGCACCGTTCCGTAACGGGTATATTGGTTGAGCTTCTTGCGCCCGCTCTCGCCTTCCTTCTTGATCGCGCCGAGCTGCGGGCTGAGCGAGGTCGCCAGCTGCACCACGATTGAGGCGGTGATATAAGGCATGACGCCAAGCGCGGTCAGGCTCATCCGCTTGAGGCTGCCGCCCGAGAAGGTGTTGAAGAAATCGAGCACGCCGCCGCTGGTCTTGCCCGCCAGCAGGCCGAGCGCGGTGGGGTCGACCCCCGGCAGCGGCACATAGGACAGCAGGCGGAAGATGATCAGCGCGCCGATGGTGAACCACAGCCGCTTCTTGAGGTCGGTCGCCTGCGCGAACTTCCCGAAGTTCACGCTCTGCTGCATACGGTCGGCTGCGGATGCCATCGTCTATAGTCCTGAAACCTGAAGCGGCGGGATGCGTTATCCGCCCCCGCCGCTCATATAGGTGTGTCGGGCGTCTTGTCTAACCCGCTGTCGTCACCCCGGCCTTGTGCCGGGGTCCAGGGTCACGAACGGCATTGCTCACGGCTCTGGATGCCGGGACGAGCCCGGCATGACGAATATTACGCCTTGAACGACGCCTTGTGCGCCTGGCGCTCCTTGTACTTCACGCCCTTCTTGGCGGCGGCCTTGTCGGCCGGTGCGACGACCTCGATCACCGAGACCGAGCCGCCCGCCTTCTCGACCGCCTCGATCGCGCCCTTGGACGCGCCGGCGACGGTGAAGGTCAGCGCCGTCGTCAGCTCGCCCTTGCCGAGCAGGCGGACCCCATCCTTGCCGCCGCGCGCCAGGCCCGCGGCCTTGAGCGCGGCATGGTCGAGCGCAGCGTTCGCCTCGATCTTGCCGGCGTCGACCGCCTTCTGGATCGCGCCCAGGTTCACCTCGGCATAGTCCTTGGCGAACAGGTTGTTGAAGCCGCGCTTGGGCAGCCGCATATGCAGCGGCATCTGCCCGCCCTCGAAGCCGGCGATGCTGACGCCCTCGCGGCTCTTCTGGCCCTTCTGGCCGCGCCCGCCGGTCTTGCCTTTGCCCGAGCCGATACCGCGGCCGACGCGGATCTTGGATTTGCGTGCGCCGTCATTGTCGCGCAGTTCGTTCAGTTTCATATCATGCACTCGCTTTCGCTTGTTACGCGCAATCCCTCTCCCCCTGTGGGAGAGGGAGGGAGCCGCCTGAAAGGCGGCGGAAGGGTGAGGGGGAGTAGGAAGCGATCCGCG
>NZ_CAHJXA010000263.1 GCF_903644135.1 Sphingomonas bacterium
CGGCCAGCGCCACCTTCTGGCGCATGCCCTTGGAGAAGCCGCCGCAGCGTTCGTGGGCGTGCGGCGCGAGACCGAGCAGGGCGATCAGCGCCTCGGCCTCGCGGCGCGCCGTCGCCGGCTCCACGGACCAGAGGCCGGCGACGAACTCGAGGTATTCCACCGGTGTCAGCTTGTCGTAGAGCATCGGTTCGTCGGGCAGCCAGGCGGTGAAGCGCTTGGCATCGATCGGGTGTTTCAGCGCGTCGATGCCGAAGATCGCGATCGAGCCGGCATCGGGCCGCAGCAGTCCGGCGGTCATCCGCAGCGTGGTGGTCTTGCCGGCGCCGTTGGGCCCGAGCAGCGCGTAGAACTCGCCGGCATGCAGCTTCAGGTCGAGGTCGGCCACGGCAGGACGCTCGAAGCTCTTGGCCAGCCCCTTGATCGTGAGTGCGTCCACGCCACCGCTCCGCCGCGCCGGGAAGGCGCCAGGGGCGAGCATAGCGCCGGCCTGCTTGCGTTTTGCTGAACGTACGGAGCGCCTTGAGGCAGCAGAAGGGACAGTCGTCTGGCTTGATCTCGTGCCGACAACCGTTCGTGATCGTGGTCGCTATGGGAAGGATGAAGCCGAGATCGGGCAAAGCGCCCAGCGTACGAGACGACAGCTCAGAGGGTCGTGAAACTAAAGGCGAAAACCTCTAGTGATGCAGCTATAAGGTGCATCAAGAACGCGCCCGTTTCCCTGTCTTCGACTCTCGATCGCCTGACAGGCGGCATCGAACTCAAATGTCCAGGGCTTCGTTGTTATTCAAGTGCGCTAGTACGGCGAGGCAGAGCTGAGAAATCTCTTCAAAATCAAGGCTGCGAGGGGCAGATAAACCTTTGACAGCCAAGTCACGAATGAGGTTCGCGGCGAAGGGCTCCTCAGCAGAATTGCTCGATTTTCCCGACAACTCCACATCACATTCATGCCCGACCTTCGTCATGCCCTTGTCTAGTCCCAGCGAAGGATGTTAAAATTTTTAGCCTCCTGAGGAAATGTTGGCAAGACCTAAGACTGCGGCGCTTTCTCATGCCACGCGCGGGACGTGTAATCGTCGAGGCGCGACCTTGGCGCGATCTCGGCCGACCCGACTAGATGAAGCGCCGCTTTCGTGCGGTTGTCCGCTCCGAGCTTTGAGAAAATAGACCGTACATGCGCTTTCACTGTCGCTTCTGACAGATTGAACAGTCGGGCCAGATGCTTGTTGGAATTTCCTTTCGCAAGCGCGTCGAGTATTTCCCTCTCGCGTCTGGAAAGCCTGGACAGAAGAGATGTGTTGTCTTCGTCTTTGCTGAGCGGGATGATATGATCCTCAGCACTCGCGTCTGTTACGCACATTTCCCTCGTGCCGCTAGCAATATACAATTTCATGGGTGACGCCAGGACCATCTTCAAGATAGAAAGAATTTGTCCCCCACTGAAGATGCCAAGCACGAACGCGTTCGCGTCAGAAAGAAAGACACTTTCCGGACTTAGAAACGCGGGGTCTCTTCTTATCAAGACGATGCGCGATTCAGGGAAAGCCTCACGCACCGCCGCCAATTCGCGGCAAGTACTCTCTTGGTCGATGTTCCCTTCGCGCAGTATTATCAGCAGGAGGCCTTGCGGCTCCATGAAGCGCGGCAGCTTGATGTCCGATCCTCTCTCGACATGCTGAAGAACCTCGTATCCGCCCCTTTCAAGGATCGCGACGATGCCTTCCGCTAAAATCGTGCGCTGCGAGATGACGATCGTTGCTGTCTCCGATCTCATGAGTGCTACGCCTGTACCAAAATACCCGTTCGCATGGATGCATAACCAGGATTGATATGTCGCGGTTTAACAAAAAGATGTAAAGCGTATTTTAAGTTTAATCCTTTAGAAGAGCGTTAAAGCGCGCAGCAGTGCTCTCGATCAAAGGTGACGATCGCGTTGGTCGCTATCGTCTTCAATCCGCCGAGATACCCATCTGCGCGTAAGTGAGGATCAGCGCGTGACACAGGCCCTGGATCTGATCCGAAGATAGCTTGCTTGGATCCTCGAAACCGATGTGCGCTTGAGCAAGAGTTGCTTTCGGAGAGTCGTTTCCGACCAGCCTCGAAATCTCGCATCGTCGATCAAGCACCTGCGCGATACGCTCTCGAAGACGATCGTCCACCGGCTTACTCCGTCGCTGCTCGTCAGCTTGGATGGTGCCGATACGGCGCGCAATCGTTCGATCTCCCTACGTCGATGTGACTAATTCACGCCGAAGGTATTAGTCCAGATTAGGCGCGAATAGGTCGTGCGAAAGACAAGTACCTATAAAGTAGGCATCGTCCGCATACGACCATGTTACCATGCAATCATCTGGTCTAAGCCCTTATCCTGCGTTCTAATCAGTAGTGCCGAGAGATTTGCGACCATTTGGCATGTTATCGCATCCTCGAACGAGGAGGCGCAGATGGCTAGCCGCTCCTATTCATAACGGGGATGTTCGCGGGCCGATCCTTAATCGAGGCGAGCGTCATCGCTCGGTATTTTGAGCTCGGCCTGCACTGATCGAGAACGCGCTTGAGGGGCGAGGCGGGTGACGGGGCGACAGCCCCGCCGCTCATGGCGCGGAAGGCCAGAGCGCGCTCGGCAGCGAGCGGAACAGCTCGGCCTCGGGACAGGCGGCGGCGAAGGCAAGGCGGACGCGGCTCGCGGTCTCGATGACGCGGGCGGCGATCTTCAGCAGGCGCAGCCGCAGCGTCGCGAACTCCGCCGTGGCGAGGTCGCGCGGCCTGGGGATGGCGTCGCGCACGGTCAGCATCAGCCAGTAGGCGGCGGTGTGGAGCACGAGGCGCATCTGGTTGGCCAGCGCTGAACGGCACGAGGTCCGGTCCGAGGCGAGCTGGGTCTTGTGCAGCTTGATCAGGTTCTCGGCCTGGCCTCGCGCGCAGTACAGGCTGTCGTAGAGCCACTCCGCCGTGCCGAAGCGCAGGCTGGTGACGATGAAGCGGATGTCGAGGCCGAGCGTCGTGGCCTCGATACGGGCGACGGCGCGGCGCTCGTGGGTCCAGGACCTCGCCTTGTGGCGGGTCTCGGCGTAGCCGCGCACGACCGCCTTGCCGGTGATGGCGTGCTCAGTCCGCACCACGTCTGCTGCCGCCTCGACCTTCGCCGACAGGGGCTTCGATCCGGCGAGGCCGAAGACGTAGTCGATGCCGTTGGCCTCGCACCATTCCATCGCCTCGGGCCGGGCGTAATGGCTGTCGCCGCGAAACAGGATGCGGGTCGTGGGCCAGCGGGTACGGATACGGCGCACGAGGCGGCGCAGGTGGCCGCGCACTTCGACGCCCGAGGGCGTCTTGCCCGGGCGCAGGACCACGGCGACGGGACGGCTCCGGTCGGTATCGTAGACGTGGATCGGCAGAAAGCAGCGCTCGTCGTAATGGGCATTGAACAACGAAAGCTGCTGGTGGCCGTGGACGACGTCGCAGGTATCGTCGATGTCCAGCGTCACGGATCGGGGCGGCTTGGCATAGGAGTCGATCCAGGCGTCGACGAGCGCATAGGTCAGGCGGATCACGTCGCGCAGGCGAGGGGCGTTCTCCAGCCGCGACAGGGTCGGCTGCGAGCACAGGTCGTCGCCGCTGTCCGGCAGCCGCCCGCAGGCGAGCTTGAACGCCGGATCGCGACGCAGGTGGTCGAGGTCGTCGGCGTCCTCGTAGCCCATCGCGATGGCGAAGATCCTGGCGCGGATCATGTCGGCCAGTGTGTGCGTGACCCGCGCCGGATCGCGGCGGTCGGGCACCAGGCGGGCCAGGCGCGCGGCGATGCCGAGCCGCCGCTCGGCCATGGCCAGCAGCATCACGCCGCCGTCCGAGGTCAGCCGACCGCCGTCGAAATCGGCTGTGATCTTCCGCCCCCGGACGGCTGGAAACGCGAACGGCGGGATCGTATCGTGGGTCATGGCGGGCGTGGCCAGCAAGCTGGTGCGGATGATTGGTCTCGACACCCAAACCCTACGCAACAGCAACGACTTAGGCTACGCCCGCCTGCCTCTCATGCACCGGTCCGTGAATAAGACGGGCTAG
>NZ_CAHJXA010000264.1 GCF_903644135.1 Sphingomonas bacterium
GATCGGCGGGCTGTACGCGCCCGGCATCCCGGTCGCGCGGCTGCGCTCGGGCGGGATCGACAGCGTACCCTCGCCGACCTTTGCGACACCGACGACGCTGGACGTGGCGATCGTCGAGCGAGCCTTCCTGCCCCAACCCGCCGCGACGCCGACGACGGGACCCGGCCGGTGATCGACGCCGACTATCGCCCCTTCCGCCAGCCGCTGGCCCCCGGGCGGGCGCGGGCGATCCCGTGGCTTTCGGTGGTCGCGGGGTCGTTGCTGGCGACGCTGCCGCTGGTCGTGACCATACCGATCCTGCCGCCGTTCGGGCTGCTGATGCTGCTCGCCTGGCGCTTGATCGCGCCGTTCGCGCTGCGGCGCTGGGCAGCAGGGCCGCTCGGGCTGTTCGACGATCTGGTCAGCGGTCAGCCGCTCGGCAGCGCGGTGCTGCTCTGGTCGCTGTGCTTCCTGGCGATCGAGCTGGTCGAGCAGCGATTGTTGTTCCGCGAGTTCTGGCAGGACTGGCTGATCGCCGCAGGCGCGGCCGCCTTCTGCCTCATCGCCGGGCGGTTCATCGCCGTCCCGCTGGCGGCGCATGTCGACGCCATTGTCGGCGTGCAGGCGGCGGCGACCGCCCTGCTCTTCCCGGTCGCAGCCCGGCTGGTCGCGTGGATCGACGCCAAGCGGGGCATGGTATGAGAAGGCCTTGGGTATGATCGAGGGCAGCTTCGTGTCCGAGGCAAGCCACTCGTTCAGCTTCTCGCGCCGTGCCTGGCTGCTCGGCATCGGCCAGAGCGCGGTGGGGGTCGCGCTGGCGGCGCGGATGGGCTGGCTGGCAGTGGCGCAGAACAAGCACTTCACCCAGCTGTCGGAGAGCAACCGCGTCAACCTGACCCTGGTGCCGCCGCGCCGCGGCTGGATCGTCGATCGCAACGGTGTGCCGATCGCCAACAATCGCACCAGCTTCCGCGTCGACATTATCCCCGACCGGCTGGAGGATCGTGAGCAGGTGCTGGCGACGCTCGCCCGCCTGCTGACGCTGACCCCGGAGCAGATCGCGCGGATCGGCATCGATCTCGACAATGCCGCCGGGTTCCAGCCGGTCCAGATCGCCGACAAGCTGAACTGGGAGCAGTTCGCCGCCGTCAACGTCCACCTGCCCGAGCTGCCCGGTGTCGCTCCGTCGCAGACCTTTGCGCGCCACTACCCGGCCGGCGCGGCGGTGGCGCACCTGACCGGCTATGTCGGCGCACCCACCGCCGACCAGTACAAGGCGACGCACGAGGCACTGCTGGTCGTGCCCGGCTTCAAATTGGGCAAGGACGGGCTGGAGAAGACGCTGGAGCCGGCGCTGCGCGGGACCCCAGGGGCCAAGCGCAACGAGGTGACCGCGCGCGGCAAGCTGATCGCCAGCCTCGCCACCCGGCCTGGCACGCCGGGCGGCAATCAGCGGCTGACGATCGACGTCGGCCTGCAGGAATATGCCGCGCGGCGGCTCGGCACCAACTCGGGTTCGGCGGTGGTGATGGACTGCCAAACCGGCGAGATCCTGTCGCTGGTGTCGATGCCCGCCTATGATCCCAACAGCTTCTCCGACGGGATCAGCCACCTCGAATGGAACATGCTGTCGCAGGACGATCACGTGCCCTTGATGAACAAGGTGACGCAGGGGCTGTACCCGCCCGGCTCGACGGTGAAGCCGATGCACGCGCTGGCGTTGCTGGAGGCGGGGGTGCAGCCCAGCGACGGCGTCGTCTGCACCGGCTCGATCCGCGTCGGCACCGGCACCTTCCACTGCCATGCGAAGCACGGTCACGGTCATGTCGACATGAAGCGCGCCATCGCGCAGAGCTGCGACATCTATTTCTTCGAGATGGCGCGCCGGCTCGGCTATGACCGCTTTGCGCCGATCGTCCGTCAGATGGGGCTAGAGCAGAAGTTCGACCTGCCGCTCGCCGGCCAGCGCTTCGGCACCGTGCCCGACAGCGCCTGGAAGATGCGGCACTACAAGCAGCGATGGACCGTCGCCGATTCGATCAACGCCTCGATCGGTCAGGGCTATGTGCTCGCCAACCCGCTGCAGCTCGCGGTGATGGCGGCGCGGATCGCGTCGGGGCGGGCGATACAGCCCCGGTTGCTGGCCGGTAATGTCGGCCAACCGCCGCTGCTGCCGTTCGACCCCGCGCATCTCGACATCATCCGCGCCGGCATGGACGCGGTGGTCAACGGCGGCGGCACCGGCGGCGCGGCACGGCTGGCGATCCCTGGCGTTCGGCTGGCGGCGAAGACCGGCACCGCGCAGGTCCGCCGCATCACCATGGCGGAGCGCGCCCATGGCGTGCTCAAAAACGGTGCCCTGCCGTTCAAGCTGCGCGATCATGCCCTGTTCGTCTGCTTCGCGCCGGCCGACAATCCGCGCTATGCTGCCAGCGTCGTGCTGGAACATGGCGGCCATACCGTCCGCGCGCTCGACACACCGGGTGTCGGCCGCGACATCATGACCTATCTCCTCGACCGCGACCGTGCGCTCGCCAGCCTGGCGGCGCTGGAGCCGGAATGGGGCGGCGACATCACCACGCGCATGGCGGCGCAGGCGGCGGCGTACAAGGCGGCGCAGGCCCCGACCGCCGCCGCCGAGGCGACCAAGACCGACGCGGTCGTGCCGACGGACTCGTCCGCGGTGGAGAACGCCACCGACGCCGCCAACTCGCAGGCGGCGGCGCTGCAGGCGAGAGGCCCGGGCGGCAACAGCGTCGCCGAGGACGGCACCACCGAGCAGGACGAATGAGGGGCAGGCTCGGCTTCGTACCCGAACCGGTCGCGCAACTGCCGTGGCGGGTGATCATGATGGTGCTCGCCATCGGCTGTTTCGGGCTGGTGGTCCTCTATTCGGCGGCGGGCGGCAGCGTGCGGCCATGGGCGTGGTCGCAGGGCATCCGCTTCTTCGCGTTCCTCACCGCCTCGATCATGCTGTCGCGCGTGCCCGAGCGGATCTGGAAGGCGGGAGCGTTGCCCGCTTACGGCCTGCTCGTCCTGGCGCTGGTCGCGGTGGAGCTGCTCGGCAAGATCAGCGGCGGGTCGCAACGCTGGCTCGACCTGGGGCTGATCCGCCTTCAGCCCAGCGAGCTGATGAAGCCGGCGATCATCCTCGCCCTTGCCCGCTTCTACGACATCCTGCCAATCGCCGAGACCCGCCGCTGGTCCGGCATCTGGCCGGCGGCGGCGCTGATCGGCGTGCCGGCGGCGCTGGTGATGCTGCAGCCCGACCTCGGCACCGCGATCATGATCGGCGCGGGCGGCGTCGTCATCATGTTCCTTGCCGGCGTGCCGCTGCGGCTGTTCGTCGCGGGCGTGCTGGCGGTGGCGGTCGCCGCGCCGCTCGCGCTCAGGTTCGCGCTGCACGACTATCAACGCAACCGCATCCTGATCTTCCTCGATCCCGAGAGCGACCCGCTCGGCACGGGCTATCATATCAGCCAGTCGAAGATCGCGATCGGCTCGGGCGGCCTGCTGGGCAAAGGCTTCCTCCACGGCACCCAGAGCCAGCTCGACTATTTGCCCGAGCGCCAGACCGACTTCGTCTTCGCGACCATGGCGGAGGAATGGGGACTGGTCGGCGGCGTCCTGCTCATCCTGTTCTTCTTTCTCGTGATCCGCTGGGCGATGGGGGTCGCCGGGCGCGCGCAGGGTCGCTTCGCGCGGCTGACCGCGGCCGGGCTGGCGACGACGATCTTCTTCTACGTCGCGATCAACCTGGCGATGGTGATGGGCATGGCCCCGGTGGTCGGCATCCCGCTGCCGCTGGTGAGTTTCGGCGGCTCGGCGCAGATGACGGTGCTGCTGTCGCTCGGCATCCTGATGTCGATCGACCGCCAGAACCGCCGTACCCCCGGCTGGTAGCGCAAAAAGGGTTTGCATCGCCCGCCCGCGATGCTAACCGCCCGCTTCCGATCGCGGACGGCCTGCCGCCCCGCCGGTCATGGACGCATAGCTCAGTTGGTAGAGCAGCTGACTCTTAATCAGCGGGTCCTTGGTTCGAGCCCAAGTGCGTCCACCAATCTTTTCAACGACTTAC
>NZ_CAHJXA010000265.1 GCF_903644135.1 Sphingomonas bacterium
GACCGCGCAGAAGCGGTCGGAACGGTTGCAGGAGGTGCCGGTCGCGGTCTCGGTAATCTCGGGCGACGCGATCTCCGCCAAGGGCGGCACGAACATCGAGAGCGCGCAGTACCTCGTCCCGACCCTCAACTTCCGCAAGTCGGGCACCGCGATCAACCAGTCGCTGTTCCTGCGCGGCGTCGGCACCTCCACCTTCTCGATCGCCGGCGAGCCGTCGATCTCCACCGTGGTCGACGGCGTCGTCTACAGCCGCGCCGGCGAGGCCTTCAGCGACCTGATCGACGTCGACCGGATCGAGGTGCTGCGCGGACCGCAGGGCACGCTGTTTGGCAAGAACACTTCGGCCGGTGTGATCAACATCATCACCAAGCGGCCAAGCGACCATTTCGGCGGCTTCCTTGAAGGCGGCTACTTCACCAACACGAACGAGTATCGCGTCCGCGGCGCGGTCGACGTGCCGCTGAACGACTGGATCAAGACCCGCGTGACCGGCTTCTACGGTCATTACGACGGTAATATCATCAATCTCGCGCAGGGCGGCAAGCGCGAGAACGGCTATCAGCATTACGGCGTGCGCGGCGTGCTGGTGGCGACGCCAACGCCCGACATCACCTTCACGCTGATCGGCGACTATCGCCGCGCGAAGGACAATTGCTGCGCCGAGGTGATCGGCACGCCCGCCGCGACTAGCCTGTCGGGCAACCCCAACCTCGCGCTGCCACCCGAGGTGGGCGATCGGACCCGGTTCGACAACCAGAACCTGGTCACCGCCGCCCGCGAGAAGAGCTATGGCGTGTCGGGTCAGCTCGACTGGACGCTCGGCACCCAGACGATCACCTATATCGGCTCCTACCGCATCTACGACAACGAGGAGATCCGCGACGGCGATTTCCTGCCAACCGCCTATGTCGGCTACAACCAGCTTCACGACGACGGCCCGCAGGTGTCGAACACGCTGACCCAGGAGCTGCGGCTGACCTCACCAGCGAAGCAGTTCTTCTCGTATGTCGTCGGTGCCTATTTCTCGCGCGCCTACACCGAGCGGGTCTTCAACCGCACCGACGTCGTGTGCACCGGCGGGTTGACCAGTGCGACGACGCTGACCCCGTGCGGCAGCATCGGCACGGTGACGACCGTGCCGAGCGGCACCGCCGACTTCGGCTCGGTGTTCAAGAACCTGGCGTTCTTCGGCCAAGGCACCCTCAACCTCACGTCGCGCCTGCGGCTGATCGGCGGCGTCCGCTACACCACCGATCAGCTGAACGTCTTCCACAAGCGGGTGACGACGCTGGCAGGGCCGGGGATCAACGGCAATTTCGATCAAGGCGTGTTCGACCGCTACAACGTCCTGGTGGCACAGGGCGTTTCCCCAACGGTGGCGCAGACCAGCGCGGTCGCCGCGTCCAACGGCGTCCCGTTCACCACCAAGACAACCAACACCAACTGGTCGGGCAAGGGCGGCGTGCAGTTCGACCTGGTGCCGCAATCGACCGTCTACGCGACCTACTCGCGTGGATATAAGGGTCCGGCGTTCAACGTCTTCTATAATCTAACCGCGACGGGCACCAACGTCATCCAGCCGGAGACCGCCGACAGCTACGAGGCGGGGATCAAGAACACGCTGCTGGACGGCAGGCTGGTCGTCAACGTCGCCGGTTACTACGCCAAGTACCACAATTTCCAGGCGAACAACCCCGACGTGGTCGCCGGCGTGCTGGTCACCCGCTTCACCAACGCCGGCGAGATCTCGACGCGCGGCGCCGAGGTCGACGCGCTGTTCCAGCCGGTGCGCGACCTGACCTTCAACGGCGGCTTCGCCTATACCGACGCGCGCATCGACCAGTTCAAGGTGCCGACCAACGGCGTGAACACCGGCGTCATCCCCAGCGGCACGCGACTGGCCTATGCGCCCAAGTACAAGGGATCGCTCAGCAGCGACTATCGCCTGCGCACCGGCGGCCGGATCGACTTCACAGTCGGCGCGCAGGGATCGTACCAGTCCCGCCAGATCTCGCAGCTCGACGCAAGCCAGGCGATCCGCGACGCGACGACGATCCACGGCTACGCGCTGGTCGACCTGTCGGCGGGGGTCGTCGAGGCGGCGGATCGCTTCCGGCTAATCTTCCAGGTCAAGAACGCCTTTGACGAGCATTTCGCCTCGTCGATCACCTCGGGTGGCCCCGGCAACAGCTACCGCTATATTATCCCGCGCGAGGCGGACCGCTATTACGGCGTGACCGCGCGGGTCGGGTTCTGATCGGAGACGAGCCGCAGGTCCTCAATGAGCGAGGACCAGCGGCTCGTCCGCTCTTCGCTCCACCGACCTGATCACCGGGATAAGCAGCTGTATGCAGCCAAGTGCGACGAGGTAGCTCGACGCGCAGATGACCAGCATCGGCGTGTATCCGAAGCCATGACGCAGCGACCAGGCCGAGAACTGGATCATGCCGATCGAGCAGAAGTTGCCGCAGAAGGCGGCGATGCCGATCGTCGAGCCGATCCGCGCCGCCGGTACCAGATCGGTGGTGAGGCCGAACACGTTGGTCGAGAAGCCCTGGTGAGCAAACAGGCCGAGGCCGAGGAGCAGCGCCGCCGTCCAGGGGCTGGACAGCAGCATGACCAGCGGCACCGGAACGATCAGCAGCGCGTAGAGCAACATCGTCGTCTTGCGCGCGCGGTTCACGGACCAGCCGCGCGCCAAGAACCGCGACGGCAGCCAACCACCCGTCAGCGCGCCGGCCGCGGCGAAGACGTAGACCAGCGCCACCGGCAGGCCGAGGGTTCCCTGCTTCAGTCCGAACAGCCGATGGAACAGGTCGGGCAGCCAGAGCAGCATGAAGAACCACACCTGGTCCGACAGCACCTTCGCGGTCGCGATCGTCACCGTCTCGCGGCTCCGCGCGATATCGAGCCAGTGCATCGGCGCAGGTGCCAGCGTGTCCAGCGCCACCGGCCGCACCCGGATCGCAAACCACGCCACTACCCAGACCAGTCCCAGTCCACCGGCCAGCAGGAACGCCGCACGCCAGCCGAACGCGACCGCAAGCGCCGGGATGAACAAGGGCGTCACGATCGCGCCTATATTGGGCGCGGTATTGCCGATGCCGAGCGCGATTTGCCGGTCACGCTGGGTGAAATAGGTCGCCGACGACTTCACGGCCGCCGGGGTGCCGACCGACTCGCCGACCCCGAGCACCACGCGCGCGGCCATGAAGCCGGCGACGCTGCCGACCACGGCATGGGCCATGGCGGCAAGGCTCCACAGTGCGACGCCTAGCGCGAAACCGAGCCTGAGGCCGACCCGGTCGATGAACCAGCCGGTTCCGAGAAACGCCACCGCCGCCGCCAGCTGAAACGCGGTGCCCATGTTGGCGTAATCCTGGTCGGACCAGGCGAACTCCGCTTCAAGCGTCGGCTTAAGCAACGACAGGATCTGACGATCGACGTAGTTGAGCATGATCGCGACAAAGATCAGCCCCATGATCATCCAGCGCGCACGGTCGGCGATCCCGCGCATTCCTGTCTCCCGATAACCGGCCGATGCTCTCATAAAGTCACTCGCCATGCTACCGCTGTAAACCGGAAGCGGAGGAATTAGTGTTTGGCAGCGGCAGCATGTCAACGTCGAGCACGTTTGCAGCCTCATCGCGATTGATGCTGCCCCTATCGCGGCAGGAGCGGTCACTAGGATCGAGCTTGCCGCAATGCCTTCGACGTGTTCGGGCGGGAAGTCCGGGGCACCACCTTCACTGAGGCAGCTTAGCGGGACGAGGGCTGCCGCCCATGTACGCCGACGATTGCTGCTTGGCACGTTCTGCGGCTTCCGGCGTAGCAAATTTGGATGCGACGGATGGAGCTCGCCTCCATGCCAAGGCTGCGCGCGTTACAAACAAAAGGTGCTCAAGGCTAGTAAAGGTAACGGCGCGTGAGTCCCGTGAGGTGACGTGGCTTAATGGGCAGAAGACCCATATCGCGGTCATTCCGAATAGTGCGCCGGCTCCCCAGCTTCCGACATTCGTTCACGTTGCTCGGCCGCCTATTGCTGTGAAGATCA
>NZ_CAHJXA010000266.1 GCF_903644135.1 Sphingomonas bacterium
GGTGGCGCGGCGGGGTGAGCGGGCGTGGGACCGGCGGGTATCGACCTCTCGCAGCGCCAAGCTCGGGTTCATCGCGCGGGCGTGGTGGCAGGCGCTGCGTCGTCGTCGCATCGCAGTGACGCCGCGGCCCGCATGGCAGCGACCAGGCTGACGCTTCAGCCCTTGGCGGTGCTGTTGCCGGCTTTGGCCATCGTCACCGGCGAGTTGCGGCGGCAGTCGGCGGCGATCACCGGATAGGACAGGTCGCTGTTGCGCGCGAGGCCGGCCGGCAGCTGCGCGCGGCACTCGGCCATGGTGGCGAAGCGCGCCTGATCGAAGCGCGCGGGCGTGCAGTCGGTGTTGCCGTCGCCGCAGCCCAGGATCGCCATCACATAGAACACCGATTGCATGATCGCCTCCACTCATCGCGCCCAACCCTCGGCTCGGCGCAATCGTTCCCTGCGGGGCCAGCGATGAACGAAGCATTGAAGCGCAGGCGCGGAACGCCGACATGGGAGGGCGATGCCACCCCTTGATCCCACCGTTACCCGCGCCGATCGGCCGCTGCTGCCGACGCTGCGCCGCTTCCTGCCCTATCTCTGGCCGCGCGGGGAGGCCGGGCTGAAGCTGCGCATCGTCGGGGCGATGCTGCTGGTGGTCGCGTCGAAGATCGTGCAGGTCTATGGCGCGCCCTTCGCGCTGCAAGCGGCGGTGGACGGCATGGCACCGGGCAGCCGGTCGGCGGCGACGCTCGTGGTGCTGCTGGTGATCGGCTATGCCGCCGCGCGGTTCGGGACGACCCTGTTCGACAACCTGCGCAACGCGGTGTTCGAGCGGGTCGGCCAGGACGCGACCCGGCGGCTGTCGGCGCAGGTGTTCCGTCATCTCCACTCGCTCAGCCTCGACTTCCATCTGTCGCGGCGTACCGGCGCGGTGACCAAGGTGGTCGAGCGCGGCACCAAGAGCATCGACACGATGCTGTACTTCCTGCTGTTCAACATCGCGCCGACGGTGCTGGAGCTGGTGCTGGTGCTGCAGCTGTTCTGGGTCAAGTTCGGCTGGCCGCTGGTGGCGGCGACGGTGGCACTGGTGGCGCTCTACATCTGGTTTACGCGGACGGTCACCGACTGGCGCTCGGCGCTGCGGACGCGGATGAACGACCTCGACACCGGCGCGGTCGCCCATGCGGTCGACTCGCTGCTCAACTTCGAGACGGTGAAGTATTTCGGCGCGGAGGAGCGCGAGGCCAGGCGCTACGACGCGGCGATCACCGCCTATGCGCGCGCCGCGACGGTGAGCGAGAACAGCCTGGCGTGGCTCAACGTCGGCCAGGCGGCGATCACCAACCTGATGCTGGGCGGCGGCATGGCCTATGTCGCCTGGGGCTGGAGCCAGGGGCGGTTCAGCGCCGGCAATCTGGTGTTCGTCTCGACCCTGCTCAGCCAGTTGTTCCGCCCGCTCGACCTGCTCGGCATGGTCTATCGCACCATTCGCCAGGGGGTGATCGATATGGGCGCGATGTTCGACCTAGTCGACACGCCGGCGACGATCGTCGACGCGCCCGGCGCGCCGCCCATCGCGGTGACGCGCGGCCATGTCCGCTTCGAGGGCGTCCGCTTCGGCTATGACCGTGGCCGCGACATCCTGAAGGGCGTCGATCTCGACGTGCCGGCCGGCTCGACGCTGGCCGTCGTCGGGCCGTCGGGGGCGGGCAAGTCGACGCTGGCGCGGCTGCTCTACCGTTTCTACGACCTTGACGCCGGCCGGATCACGATCGACGGGCAGGACATCGCCGGCGTCACCCAGGCATCCCTGCGCGCCGCGATCGGTATCGTGCCGCAGGACACCGTGCTGTTCAACGACACGATCGGCTACAACATCGCCTATGGCCGCGAGGGCGCGGGGCCGGCCGAGGTCGAGGCGGCGGCACGCGGCGCGGCGATTGCCGGCTTCATCGAGCGCCAGTCCGACGGCTATGCCACGCGCGTCGGCGAGCGCGGCCTGAAGCTGTCGGGCGGCGAGAAGCAGCGGGTCGCGATCGCGCGCACCCTGCTCAAGAACCCGCCGCTGCTGATCCTCGACGAGGCGACCAGCGCGCTCGACAGCCGCACCGAGGGCGAGATCCTGGAGACGCTGGAGGGCGTCGAGCGCGGCCGCACCACCATCACCATCGCTCACCGGCTGTCGACGATCGTCGATGCCGACCAGATCGTCGTCCTCGACAATGGCCGCATCGTCGAGCGCGGCAGCCACGCCGCCCTGTTGCGCCAGGCCGGCTTGTACGCGGAGATGTGGGAGCGCCAGCAGGCCGAGCGCGAGGCGGACGAGACGGCGCTGGCGGCGGAATGATCAGCAGAGGACCTGCGCGGCGCGACGGAACATCTCGACGTTACCGGCCAGATAGTTGCGGATCGCCTGCTCGGCCTTGACCGTCAGCATGTAGCGCTCGTTGCCGGCGCTGCCGCATCGCTCGACATCGAGCGATTCGATCAGCACGCCGAGAATGTAGATCGCGGTGGATAGCGGCACATCGGCCGCCTCGACCACACGGTCGATGGATGTCGTCCTGCCTTCGACCGTGTCGAGGAACATCGCCAGCACGATGGAAAACGCACCGTCGCCGCTGATGTGATCGTCGAGATAGTAATTTCGTTCGCGTCGTATGACGGACAGCGCCTTGCCGACGATGATGACGTTCTGGTCCAGGCCCGTCCCCGCGTGCATCGCTTGCGCCGCACTGACGACCTGCTCCCCACCGCTCACCGCTGTGGCTTGGCTCATCGCAATCTCCTCCGGTTTTTAGGCTCTAACGGCCAGTTTATACAACAAAAACCATTGATCAATGTTGTTGTTCCCGTTCCGTGGAAACGGATCAAACAAATCGGCAGGCACGGATCGCCCGACCGACAGCCTGCAAACGCGGTGCGAAGCTCACCTGCCTCGAACGCGGCTCGACCGGCGTTTGCCGGGCCGCTAGGGCCGGAGGCGTGATCCCGGACCCGCTTCCCGACCTCCAACGTGTCTTCGGCTTTCGCGATTTTCGCGGCGTGCAACGCCAGGTGGTCGACCGGGTGCTCGCGGGCGAGCGGACGCTGGCGGTGATGCCGACCGGGGCGGGCAAGTCGCTCTGCTATCAGCTGCCGGCGACGATGATGACGGGGACCTGCGTCGTCGTCAGCCCGCTGATCGCGCTGATGCACGACCAGTTGCGCGCCGCGGAGGCGGTGGGGATCAGGGCGGCGACGCTGACCTCGGTGGACGAGAACCGCGCCGAGACGATCGCGCGGTTCAAGGCGGGGGTGCTGGACCTGCTCTACGTCGCGCCCGAGCGCGCCTCCAACCAGAGTTTCCGGGAGCTTCTTGCCACGGCCAAGCTCAGCCTGTTCGCGATCGACGAGGCGCATTGCGTCAGCGAATGGGGCCACGACTTCCGGCCCGACTATCGCCTGCTCGCGCCGTTGATGGACGCGTTCCCGGACGTGCCGCGGCTCGCGCTGACCGCGACCGCCGATGCCCATACCCGCGCCGACATCCTGGCGCAGCTCGGCATCCCCAAGGCGGGGGAGATCGTCTCGGGGTTCGACCGGCCCAATATCCGCTACCTGATCAGCCCGCGCGACAACACCGCGCGCCAGATCGCCGACCTGATCCGCCGCACGCCCGGCCCCGGCATCGTCTATGCCCAGACCCGCGCCGCCACCGAGCGGCTCGCCGAGCAGCTGGCCGCGACCGGCCGGCCGACCCGCGCCTATCACGCCGGGCTCGACCCCGCGGTACGCGCGCGCAACCAGGCGGCGTTCGTCGCGTCCGAGGACATGGTGATCTGCGCCACCGTCGCGTTCGGCATGGGCATCGACAAGCCCGACGTGCGCTTCGTCGCCCATGCTGGCCTGCCCAAGTCGATCGAGGCCTATTACCAGGAGACCGGCCGCGCCGGCCGCGACGGCGACCCGTCGGTGGCGCATCTGTTCTGGGGGGCCGACGATTTCGCCCGTGCGCGCCAGCGGCTCGGCGAGGTCGATGACGAGCGCGTCGCCGGCGAGCGCACGCGCCTCGCCGCGCTAGGCGCG
>NZ_CAHJXA010000267.1 GCF_903644135.1 Sphingomonas bacterium
CATGAAGCGCCGCCTTGCTCTGCGGGTAGGCGATCTCGGCCGCGCCCGCCAGGACGGCGACGGTGCTGTCACCACCCTCGAGGGCCCCACCGTGCGCCGCGCTGTCGATCCCGAGCGCGCCGGCCGAGGGGGAGGAAGAGGCACCCCGTCCGCGCCGCCGCCGGGTCCGCGCCGCCAGCACCGAGGTGTCGCCGCTGGGCTGATCCGCCAGCGATCGATCTCCTGCGCTAACCGCGAGGCGGCGTCTCGTCGCTCGCCAGGGCGGCCGCCAGTGCGTCACGGATCGCGCGCAATGGCGAGGGCGCGGCGATCGACACCTGCGGAGCGTCGTCGGCGAGCAGCTGCTGGACGCCGCGGATCGTGTAGCCTTGGCGGTTCAGCAAGGCATCGATGCGGCGCACCAGCGCCACGTCCTCCGGACGGTAGTAACGGCGCTGGCCGGCGCGGGTCAGCGGCTTCAGCTCAGGGAACCGCGTCTCCCAGAAGCGCAGGATGTGCGGCGGCAAGCCAAGCTCGCGCGACAGTTCGCCGATCGTCAGCAACGCTCCCGTGGCCTTGGCGACGGGGTCCGCCAAGGGACGCGTCAGCCCGCGGCGCTGATACGTTCGCGCATCATCTGGCTGGCGCGAAAGGTAAGGACGCGGCGCGGCTCGATCGGCACCTCGATCCCGGTCTTGGGGTTGCGACCGACGCGCTCACCCTTGTCGCGGAGCACGAAGGTGCCGAAGCCCGAAATCTTGACGTTCTCGCCCTCGGAAAGCGCGTAGCACATCTCGTGCAGGATCTGTTCGACCAGCTTGCCCGAATCGGCACGCGACAGACCGACCTGCCGGTGCAGCGCCTCGGCGAGGTCTGCCCGGGTCAGCGTGCCGACGTTCGACATTTCCATAACAGCCCCCTCTGATGTACGTTAGTCTATCACAAGCCGATCGTCGCGGAAAAGGGGCTTTGTACGCGCTGCCCTGTCCCGCGCTGCGGCTCAGACGCGCAGCACCGCCGCGCCCCAGGTGAAGCCGCCGCCCATCGCCTCCAGCACGACGATCTGTCCCGGCCGGATGCGGCCGTCGCGCACCGCCACGTCCAGCGCCAGCGGCACGGACGCAGCGGAGGTGTTGGCGTGCTGGTCGACGGTCATCACCACCTTCTCCGCCGGCAATCCCAGTTTGCGCGCGGTCGCGTCGAGGATGCGGGCATTGGCCTGGTGCGGCACCACCCAGTCGACCTCGTCGGATGTCAGCCCCGCCTTGGCGACGACTTCCCCCATCACCGCGGCGAGGTTGGTGACCGCGTGGCGGAACACCTCCTTGCCCTTCATGCGCAGCTTGCCGACGGTGCCGGTCGTCGAGGGGCCGCCATCGACATAGAGCAGCTGGTTGTGGCGACCGTCGGCGTGGAGCGAGGTGGCAAGGATGCCGCGCCCGGCCGGGTCGGCGGCGTCGACCTCCTGCGCTTCCAGCACGATCGCACCGGCACCGTCGCCGAACAGGACGCAGGTGGTGCGGTCCTCCCAATCGAGGATGCGGCTGAACGTCTCCGCGCCGATCACCAGCGCGCGGGTGTGGACACCGGCGCGGATCATCGCGTCGGCGACCTGCACCGCATAGAGGAAGCCCGAGCAGACCGCAGCGACGTCGAACGCGACACAGTCGCCGATACCCAGCATCGCCTGCACCTTGGTGGCGCTGGCCGGAAAGGTCTGGTCTGGGGTGGCGGTGGCGAGGACGATCAGGTCGATGTCGGTCGCGGCCAGGCCGGCGGCGGCGATCGCCGCCCGCGCCGCGTCCGCACCAAGCGTCGCGGTCGTCTCGTCGGGGCCGGCGATGTGGCGGAAGCGGATGCCGGTGCGTTCGACGATCCACTCGTCGCTGGTATCGACCTGTTCCGCGAGTTCGGCGTTGGCGACCCGGCGCACCGGCAGCGCCGAGCCGGTGCCGATCAGGACCGACCGGATCACCTACGCGACCGCCTGGCGGATCGCGCCCAGATCGTCGGCGATGCGGCGCGTCAGGTTGGCGCTCACCAGCTTGGCGGCGTTGCCGATCGCGGTGGCGACGCCCAGCTCGTTGGCCCCGCCATGGCTCTTCACCACGACGCCGTTGAGGCCCAGGAAGACCGCGCCATTGTGGTTGTTGGGGTCGAGATGATCGCGCAGCAGCTCGGTCGCGGGGCGCGAGATCAGGAAGCCGATCTTGGAGCGTGCCGAGCTGGAGAAGGCCCGCTTGAGCAGGTCGGCGACGAAACGCGCGGTGCCTTCCGCGGTCTTGAGCGCGATATTGCCGGCGAAGCCGTCGCAGACGATGACGTCATGGTCGCCGCGCGCCAGCTTGTCGCCCTCGACGAAGCCGGTGAAGTCGAGCGGCAGGCCGCCGACCGCGCCGTTGGCGGTCTCGCGCAGGGTGTGAGCCGCATCGCGGATCTCGTCGGTGCCCTTCTGGTCCTCGCTGCCGATGTTGAGCAGGCCGACCCGGGGCCGCTCCAGGTCGAAGATGATCCGTGCATAGGCTGCGCCCATGATCGCGAACTGCACCAGGTTGCGCGCGTCGCATTCGGTATTGGCCCCGAGGTCGAGCATCACGACGTCGTTGTCGCCCAGCGTCGGCAGCGGCGCGGCGAGCGCCGGCCGGTCGATCCCCGGCAGCATCCGCAGCGCCAGCTTCGCCATCGCCATCAGCGCGCCGGTGTTGCCCGACGACACCGCCGCAGCGGCACGGCCGCGCTTCACCAGATCGATGGCGATGCCCATCGATGTGGTCTTGGCACGCCGGATCGCCTGGGTCGGCTTCTCGGCCGCCTCAACCGTCTCCGGCGCGTGGACGATCTCGCTGTGCTGCGACAGATTAGGATGGTTCTTCAGCCCCGCCGCGATCGCGCTCTCGTCGCCGACCAGCAGGAAGCGCATCTCCTCGTGCCGCCGACGCGCGCGGGCGACCCCGGCAAGCATCACGGCCAACCCCTCGTCGCCGCCCATGGCATCGACGGCAATCCAGGAAGGGTCGGTCATGAATAGGAGGCCTTGAAGGAGCTTACGCCTCGAGCGCGACGACCTCTCGGCCGTTATAATAGCCGCAGTTCAGGCACATGTGATGCGGCCGCTTCAGCTCGCCGCAATTGGGGCACTCCTGAAACGAGGCGGCGATCAGCGAATCATGGCTGCGTCGCATACCGCGCTTGGAGGGCGAAGTCTTTCTTTTGGGGACGGCCATTGCGGCACCTTGCTTGTCTGTACGATTGAAACGACTCGACGCGTCGGGCCCGCACCGGAAACCACCAACAGGCCGACCTGTTAGGGGCGGAACCACCGGGGCACCAGGCAGGCCGGGCGCGTCGCGAAGCGCGGGGCTATAGCGATTTCGCCTCGCGTTGCAAGCGCAAGGCACGGCTGTAGGGTGGCGCGAAAGCCCCGGGAGTTCTTACGATGCCGTTCACCATTCTGCCGATCTCGCTGATCCTTGCCGCGGCCTGCGCGATCATCAACCTGTGGCTGGGCATCCGCGTCGGCCAGGTTCGGCAACGCGAGAAGGCGTGGGTCGGCGATGCCGGGTCGGAGCCGTTGATCCGGCGGATGCGCGCGCAGCTGAACTTCGTCGAGAACGTCGTGTTCGTGCTCGTGCTGGTCGCGCTGATCGAGCTGTGCACAGGGTCCAACATCTGGCTGGCGATCCTCGCCGGAGTGTTCGTGGCCGGCCGGCTACTCCATCCGTTTGGCATGGACGGCTGGATGCCGGGGCGGATGATCGGCGCGACGACGACGATGCTGGTGCAGCTGGCGCTGGCAGTCTGGGCAGTGACGATCCCGATCGTCGCGCACTACGAGCTGCAGCGCGCCGTGCCGACCGAGACGGTGGTGCCCGCCGGCTGAGCTAGCGGCTGTCCTTCACCAGGCCGATGATCTCGGCGATCAGCGCGCGGGCGAACAGCGCCAGCCAGCCGGCATAGATACCAGAGCCGATCGCGACTAGCGCCGCCAGCCGCCCGGCGACCGGCATCGGCGGCAATGCGCGGTCGACCAGCGTCACGATCAGCGCCATGCCGATCGCCGCCA
>NZ_CAHJXA010000268.1 GCF_903644135.1 Sphingomonas bacterium
GGATCGCGCTGACGTTGGGCCGCCGGCCGAGCAAGCTGGTGCCGCGCCCGCTCGACGCGCTGTCGATCCGGGCGCGCTTCGACCTTGCCCTGACCCTGACCCGCAGCGCCGGCGGGCTGACCCTGACGCGCAAGCCGATTGCCGTCGACACGACGCCGTGGCGGCTGCAGGGGCTGGTCGGGTCGAGCCTGTACCGCTCGCTGCGCGCGGCCGGTGCTCCCGCCAAGGCGGCGGAGGGCTTCATCAAGGCGCTCGCGACGCGGCTGTCGATCGGCCGCGATGTCAACGCCGCCGACAGCTACGACCTTGTTATCGAGCGCGCCCATGCCGCCACCGGCGAGACCCGGCTGGGTGGGCTGTTGTTCGCCGGGCTCGACCAGGGCGGCAAGGCGACGCGGCTGGTCCGCTGGATGCAGGGCGGCCATGACGAGTGGTTCGACGCCGACGGCCAGACCGAGCGGCGCGGCGAGATGGCGATGCCGGTCGCCGGCCACATCACCTCCGGCTTCGGGATGCGCTTCCACCCGATCCTGGGCTTCAGCCGGATGCACAAGGGCCTCGACATCGGCGCGCCGACCGGCACGCCGGTCTATGCCGTGGTCGAGGGCCGGGTGCGCAGGACCGGCTGGACGGGCGGATCGGGCAATTTTATCGAGCTGGTGCACACGCCGACGCTGGCCACCGCCTATCGCCACCTCAGCCGCATCGCGGTGCGGCCCGGCGAGTCGGTGCGGCGCGGCGAGGTGATCGGCTTTGTCGGCTCGACCGGCCTGTCCACCGGGCCGCATCTCCATTGGGAGGTGTGGAAGAACGGCATCGCGGTCAACCCGCAGCAGATGTCGTTCGACAGCGTCGAGCGGCTGACGGGCGAGGCGCTGGTCGCGTTCAAGGCGCGGGTGGCGAGCCTGATGGCGGTGAAGCCGGGGAAGTAGCCCATGCGGCCGGCGCGCGGCCCGCTTCGCGTGCCGAGTAAACGTCTGCGACCTGCCCCCGGCAGGTCGCTGATCGGCATTTACTTCCCCTGCGCCCGCCAGCGCTGGACGGTGCGGGTGATGATGCCCTCCTCGCCGCCGACGTCGCGCCACAGCTGCGAGAACAGCGGATCGCCCGAGGCCGGCCGCTGCGCCTCCTCCAGGTCGTCAAAGGCGACGCGGATCGGGATGGTGACGCCCTCGCCGCAGATGATGCACTCGCGATTGCGCAGCGCCGGGATCGAGTCGAGGAAGCCGCGCGCGCCCTCGGGCATCGCGCCGCGCACGAACGCCTGGTCGCGCTCGTTGTTGAGCCGCATCGAGATGATCGTGCCGCATTGCGACAGCACGCCTTCCGACAGGTCGGACGGCCGCTGCGTGATCAGCCCCAGGCTGACGCCGTATTTGCGGCCTTCCTTGGCGATCCGCCCGAGGATGCGGCCGACCGAGGAACGATCGGCGTTGCGCTCGCTGGGGATGTAGCGGTGCGCCTCCTCGCAGACGAGCAGCACCGGCCGCTGCACCTCGTTGCGCGACCAGATCGCGAAGTCGAAGGTCATGCGGCTCAGCACCGCCACCACCACCGCGGTGATGTCCGACGGCACCCCCGACACGTCGACGATCGAGATCGGCTTGCCACCCCCCGGCATCCGGAACACGCGGGCGAGGAAGTCCGCCATGGTGTCGGCGACCAGCATCCCCGAGAACATGAAGCCATAGCGCGGGTCGGCCTTGATCTCGTCGATCTTGGTCTTGAGCCGCAGATAGGGCGCGGTGTCGCCGGCGCGGTCCAGCTTGCCCATCTCGGCCTGGATCAGGTTGGTTAGGTCTGACAGCAGGTAGGGGATCGGCGCGTCGACCGTCAGCTTGGCGATCTCCTGCCCCAGCCGGTTCTTCTGGCGGGCGGCGAGCAGGCATTTGGCGAGGATGTCGGCGTCGATCTGCTGGTCGGAGCCGTCGCTGGTCAGGAAGACCTCGCAATGCTCCTCGAAGTTCATCAGCCAGTACGGCATGGCGAGGTTGGTGACGTCGAAGATCGCACCGCGCCCCTGGAAGGCGGCGGCATATTCGCCGTGCGGGTCGATCATGACGATATGGCCCTCGGGGGCCAGCTCGCAGATACGATGGAGGATCAGCGCCGCCGCGGTGGACTTGCCGGTGCCGGTCGAGCCGACCAGCGCGAAATGCTTGCCGAGCATCGCGTCGACATACAGCGCGGCGCGGATGTCGCGGGTGGGATAGACGTGGCCGATCTCGATATGCGCGCGGTCCTCGGCTGCGTAGACCTGTTTCAGGTCGGCGGCGCTCACCGCGAACACCTCGCAGCCCGGCAGCGGATAGCAGGTGACGCCGCGCCGGAAATTGTAGAGCTTGCCGGTCAGCCGCTCCTCGTCGCCCTCGCCCAGGAAGTCGATATCGGCGACGATGCGGCCCGAGGCGACATCCTCCAGCGCGAGGCTGCGGACGTTGGCGACCAGCCATCGCGCGCCGACCCGCAGCTTGATCTGGCTGCCGACCTGGCCGGCATTGGCGGCGATGGCGTCGGATGACAGTGCCTGCGCCTCGACCAGCGCCTGGTCGAGCAGCACCCGGCTCGACCCGCCCGCGATCGACAGGACGATGCCCAACATGCCGGCATCCGGCCGACTGCGGCCGAGCGGATGGTACGGCATCGCGGCGCGGAAGGCGTCGGCATTGGGCATGTCGTTCATGAGCAGGCGACCCCTTTGCCGGCGGAGCTAGCCCGCGACGGTTAAGATCGCGTTGATCGGGCTGGAGGAAGCAGAAGAAATCGGCCCAGCTCAGCAGCTTCCCCGGCTCAAAGCCGCCGCGCGACCCAGCCTGCCGTCCAGCCGAGCAGCACCGACAGCGCCACTGCGGCTAGGCCGTAGACCCAGCTCCACCGCACCGCCGCGCGTGCGACCTGGCGTTCAAAGCCAGACTTGCGGATGTCGATCGCGCGAATGGCGGCGGCGAGGACATGGCCGTCGCGGATCAGGAAGGTCTCGGCGGTGAAGCGCCCCACCGGCACGCGCGCCGGGATGGTGACGCGCGCGCGATAGAGGACGCCATCGGCGATCGACACCGCGCCCGGGTCCTCGACATACAGGCCGCTACGGCGCTTGAGGTCGACCAGCCCCTGCTGGAAGCGCGCCTGCATGTCGGGCGCGGCGCTGGAGGCGGGGGAGAGCTGCAGGCTGTCGAGCCCCAGCTCGTAGATCGCCCGCGTCCGCTCGTCGAGCAGCCGCGGCACCGGCCGCGACGAGGCAATGGCATAGAAGCTGGGCGCGGACGCATAGCGCAGCCGGTCGGCATTGACCCACAGGCCCGCGACCTTCTCCTTCTCGCGCACCAGGATCGCCTGGGTCGGGCCCTTGACCACCACCACCACATCGGTCGGGGTGCGGTCGCTCGGCCGCCGCCCGCCGGGATAGAGGATCGCTCCGAACAGCAGCAGCTGTGCGCCGGTGAAGCTGTACGCGATCTCGATCTCGCGCTGCGACACGTCGGGCACCAGCACCGGCTTGCCCGCGCCCACCAGCAGCGGCAGCGTCGCGGCAAGGGCGAACGCCCGCCTCACGTCAGCTCGACGGTGAAGATCGCTTCCGGCTGCCAAACCAGCCCCAGGAAAATGCGCAGCCCCACCGCCAGCACCAGCAGCGCCAGCAGCAGCCGCAGGTAATCGGGCCGGAGCCGCACCGCCAGCCGCGCGCCGATCTGCGCGCCGGTCACCGAGCCGACCAGCAGCAGTGCGGCCAGCACGATGTCGACCGCGTGCGTCGTGGTGGCGTGGATCATCGTCGCCGCGGCGGTGACGAACAGGGTCTGGAACAGCGAGGTGCCGATCACCACCGCGGTCGCCATGCCGAGCAGATAGACCATCGCCGGCACCAGCACGAAGCCGCCGCCGACGCCGAGCAGGACGGTGAGCACCCCGGTGAAGACGCCGAGCAGCAGCGGCGCGAGCGGCGAGATATACAGCCCCGACTTGTAGAAGCGCGTCCGGAAAGGCAGCGCCGCGACCAGCGGGTGGTGGCGGCGCTTGGCCGCGCGCGGCCGGGCGGTGCC
>NZ_CAHJXA010000269.1 GCF_903644135.1 Sphingomonas bacterium
TGCACGAATTCTCCTCGCTCGCCGGCGTGCGCGAGGACGTGACCGACATCGTCCTCAACGTGAAGCAGATCGCGCTGAGGATGCAGGGCGAGGGGCCCAAGCGGCTGCAGCTGTCCGTCACCGGCCCGGCCGAGGTCAAGGCCGGCGACATCGCCATCTCCGGCGACATGGAGGTGATGAACAAGGAGCTGGTGATCTGCCACCTCGACGAGGGCGCGACGCTCAACATGGAGCTGACCGCCGACATCGGGAAGGGCTATGTCCCCGCCACCGCCAACCGCCCGGCCGATGCGCCGATCGGGCTCATCCCGGTCGATGCGCTGTATTCGCCGGTGCGGCAGGTGTCGTACAAGGTCGACCCGACGCGGGTCGGCCAGGACCTCGATTATGACAAGCTGACGCTGACGGTCGAGACCGACGGCACGGTGACGCCGGAGGACGCGGTGGGCTATGCCGGCCGCATCCTGCAGGACCAGCTGGCGCTGTTCGTCCACTTCGACGACTCGGCGATGCCGCGCTCGTCCGCCCCGATCGGCCAGGCCGCGGCCCCCGCCGGCGGTGCCGAGCCGATTGGCGACACGCAGCAGATCAACCGCTATCTGCTCAAGAAGGTCGACGAGCTGGAGCTGTCGGTGCGCAGCGCCAACTGCCTCAAGAACGACAACATCATCTATATCGGCGATCTGGTCGGCAAGACCGAGGCCGAGATGCTGCGCACGCCGAACTTCGGCCGCAAGTCGTTGAACGAGATCAAGGAAGTGCTGTCGTCGATGGGGCTACGGCTGGGCATGGAGATTCCGGGCTGGCCGCCGGAGAACATCGAAGAGATGGCGAAGAAGCTGGAGCAGGAGATTATGGGGTGATCGCAGCGGATTAGCCAAGGCTAATCCGCGCCGCGGCGATCACCACGGCCGGCGGGTCGGCCTAGCCGAACCCGTCCGACGACGCGGCTTTGCCGCGGCGTGGCCTTGAGACAGGTAACGGTGGCCACCGCAAGCGCCACCAGCTCTGGGGTACCTCGTACGGCCCCTTAACGAACGAAGGAAGACACCATGCGTCACGGTTACGGCGGTCGTAAACTCCAGCGGACTTCGGCCCACCGCATCGCGCTGTTCCGCAACATGAGCGCCGCGCTGATCAAGCACGAGCAGATCACGACGACGGTGGCCAAGGCGAAGGAGCTTCGCCCCTATGTCGAGAAGCTGATCACGCTGGCCAAGAAGGGTGGCCTGTCCAACCGCCGCCTCGCCCACGCCCGGCTGCTCGACGATGCGCAGCTGGTGAAGCTGTTCGACGTGCTGGCGACCCGCTACGCCGACCGCAACGGCGGCTACACCCGCGTCATCAAGGCCGGCATCCGTGCCTCCGACGCGTCGCCGATGGCGGTGATCGAGTTCGTCGATCGCGACGTCAGCGCCAAGGGGCAGGACTCGGGCTCGGTGATGAGCGACGAGGATTTCGACGAAGCGGCGTGAGCCGCAAGTGAAGACAACCCGCTACTTCGACGAGCAGGTTCGGCGCAAGCGTTCGTATCTGCGTGATGAATGGATCGAGGCGGCGTTGGCGTCACCGTCGCGCCGCCTTGTTCAGCCGGATGAGCGGATACGGCTGTAGTCGGAAGTCGAGTATGACGGCGATCTGCGTACCCTACGCGTCGTCTTGCTTGAAGACGGCGAGACGGTGCACAATGCAATCTTTGATCGCGGCTATCGCGGAGACGAGCGATGAGGCTTCACTATTATCCGGAGACTGACTCGCTCTATATCGAGCTACAGATGGTTGCGGGCGTTGATAAGCGCGAGATAGACGACGGCATCATCGCCGACGTGGCAGCGGACGGATCGGTCGTCGGCATCGACCTGGATCGCGCCAGCCGCTTTGATTTGACTACATTGGAGACCGGTGGGTTACCGGCAGTCACGCGTCACGCCGCCTGACGGTTTTCCTTCGGGTCGAATCTGCTATCGGCCGACCATGCAGCACCCCGACACCATCCTCATCGTCGATTTCGGCAGCCAGGTAACCCAGCTCATCGCCCGCCGGGTGCGCGAGGCGGGGGTGTATAGCGAGGTCGCACCGTTCCAGTCGGCTGAGGCGGCGTTCGAGCGCCTCCAGCCCAGGGGCATTATCCTCTCGGGCGGCCCCGCCTCCGTCACCGAGCGGGATAGCCCGCGCGCGCCGCAGGCGTTCTTCGACGGCAGCGTGCCGGTGCTCGGCATCTGCTACGGCCAGCAGCTGATGAGCGCGCAACTGGGCGGCAACGTCGTCATCTCGGGCGACGGCGGCGAGTTCGGCAAGGCGTTCGTTGAGGTCACCGGCGACTGCGCACTGTTCGACGGGCTGTGGGCGGAGGGCGAGCGGCATCAGGTGTGGATGAGCCATGGCGACAAGGTCGACGCGCTCGCCCCCGGCTTCGTGCCGGTCGCGGTGTCGGAGGGCGCGCCCTACGCGATCGTCGCCGACGAGGTGCGGCGCTTCTACGGCGTCCAGTTCCACCCGGAGGTCGTCCACACTCCCGATGGCGGCAAGCTGATCGCCAATTTCGCGCGCCATGTCTGCGGCCTGGCCGGCGACTGGACGATGGCCGAGTTCCGCCAGGCCAAGATCGCCGAGATCAGGGCTCAGGTCGGGGACGGCAAGGTGATCTGCGGCCTGTCGGGCGGTGTCGACAGCTCGGTCGCGGCGCTGCTGATCCACGAGGCGATCGGCGAGCAGCTCACCTGCGTGCTGGTCGACACCGGCCTGCTGCGCGCCGGCGAAGCGGAGCAGGTTGTCGGCCTGTTCCGCAACCATTACAACATCCCGCTGGTCCATGTCGACGCGGGTGAGCGCTTCCTCGGCGGCCTGGCCGGCGTCACCGACCCCGAGGCCAAGCGCAAGCTGATCGGGGCGACCTTCATCGACGTGTTCGAGGAGGAGGCGGGGAAGATCGGCGGTGCCGAGTTCCTCGCCCAGGGCACGCTCTACCCCGACGTCATCGAGAGCGTCAGCTTCACCGGCGGCCCGTCGGTGACGATCAAGAGCCACCACAATGTCGGCGGCCTGCCGGCGCGGATGAACCTCAAGCTGGTCGAGCCGCTGCGCGAGCTGTTCAAGGACGAGGTGCGGGTGCTGGGGCAGGAGCTTGGCCTGCCGCCGGTGTTCGTCGGCCGCCACCCGTTCCCCGGCCCCGGCCTCGCCATCCGCATCCCCGGCGAGGTGACGCGCGAGCGCTGCGATGTCCTGCGCCGCGCCGACGCGATCTACCTCGAGGAGATCAGGGCGGCCGGGCTGTACGACGCGATCTGGCAGGCGTTCGCGGTGCTGCTGCCGGTGCGCAGCGTCGGCGTGATGGGCGACGGGCGCACCTATGACAACGTCCTTGCCCTGCGCGCGGTGACCTCCACCGACGGCATGACCGCGGAGGTGTTCGCCTTCCCCGGCGACTTCCTACCGCGCGTGGCGACGCGGATCGTCAACGAGGTGAGGGGGGTGAACCGGGTGGTCTACGACTATACGTCGAAGCCGCCGGGGACGATCGAGTGGGAATGATTCTAGGTCATTCGGCAGCTATCGCCGACAGTCGGTTTATGACTCATATCCCGTGATAAGTCAACAACTTAGCCCTCGCCACCTATCGCCGGCAATTGCGGGTAAGCGATACCACCTGACGGTATAGCTGACGGTATTTTTTTCTGGCTCATCAGCCCCAAATCCCGAGGCACCAAAACGGATTGTCAATCGGATTTCCCGGTCGCCCGTATCCTACTGTCGTTAATAGCAAAAATGCACAGATTGACGGTATAATTTCTGACGGTAAGCTTAGATCGACGGAGGCCTAGTTTTACCGTCAGGAGCCTCGATCCATGCTCACCGACCTTGCTCTCAAGCGGCTGAAACCACAGGAAAAACGTACAAGGTCGCTGACCGTGACGGTATGTACGCGGCGGTTTCGCCTACAGGCCAGATTGCCTTCCGCTATGACTACCGGCTGCACGGACGGCGCGAGACGCTGACCTTCGGCAAATATGGTCC
>NZ_CAHJXA010000270.1 GCF_903644135.1 Sphingomonas bacterium
TCGGCGCCTCCCGCGCCGCGGCCAGTGCGGCACGCGCCTCGTCGCTGCAGAGCTGGCAGGCGGTGGCCAGATACCAGCGGGCGCTGTCATAGGGTGCGACCGCGTCGATCAGCCGCAGGTCGGCCGGCTGGTCCATGCCGACCCAGACGATGCCGATACCAATCCGCGTCAGGCTGGCGTGGATGGCTCCGCGCAGCAGCGTCCCGCCGGGACCGGGCGGTATTGCGATCCGCAAAACGACCGCGCCGCCCGGCCAGCTCCGGACCTGCTCGCGCGCTTCCGCCAGCCGATCGGACAGGGAGAGCGGCAGCCATGACGGCGTGGCCGGTGCGCCCGCCGAGTCGAGCGTGTCGGGCAGGATCGTCTCGGCCGGCGTCCAGCCAGGGGCGATCGCCGCGGTAACGGCGGCACGGTCGATCGCTTCCGCGATGGCGGCGCGCTGCGCAGGTCGGACAAGGAAGCCGCTTCGGTCGACGATGGCGAAGCCGAACAGCCCCGCCGCCGGATCGATGCGGACGTTCGCCGGCGCGATCTCGCCATCGGCGGCGAGTAGCGGCCAGTCGACGACGCTGCCGCCGGTGACAAGATCGGAACGGTGAGCCGCGAAGCGCGCGATCGCCAGCGACGCTCGCTCGCCGATCAGCCGGATGTCATCCTCCGGCCGCTGCGGTTTCGGATCATCGGGATCGGTGCGCGCCGGGTCTGGCACCGGACGCAGCAGTGGCCCGGCGTTCCGAAACGGACCGGTACCCATCGCCGAGCCCGACCGCACGACCGCGAGTTCCGGCTGGGCGAACAGCCGCAGCAGGTCCGGCCGCGGCCGCTTCAGCTGCACCTCGATTACCTGCGGCGTCATGACGACGATGTCGGCGATCGCGGTCAGGAACGGCGCGAGCGGGTTGTGCGACCGCTCGTCGAGCTGGTGCCGGAGCGCATCGACCACCTCGCCGGCGGTCACCGCGCTGCCGTCGCTCCAGCGGGCGCTGCGCAGGCGGAAGATATAGGTCATGCCGCCGTCGATCACGGTCCAGCGCTCGGCCAGCCCGGCCTCGATCTGTCCGGCCGCGTCGAAACGAACCAGCCCCTGCGCCGTCGAGTCGAGCAGCAGACGGGTGGGCGTGTCGAGCGTCGCTCGAGCGGCCATGTCGGCGGGAGCGGCACCGATGGCGCTGACCACCACCGGCCCGACGTCCGGCCGGGCATTGCAGCCGCCGAGCCAGACAACGGTCGCTAGTAGGAGGCTGGTGCGGACGGCGGGACTTGAACCCGCACTCCGAAGGAAACCGATTTTAAGTCGGCAGCGTCTACCGATTTCGCCACGTCCGCGCACCATGGGGACAAGCCCCAGCCGGCCCTGCAAAGCAAGCGTCAGACGTTGAGGCGGGCGCGCATTTCCTTGCCGGGCTTGAAATACGGCACCCGCTTGGCATCGACGTCGACCGACTCGCCGGTACGCGGATTGCGGCCGGTCCTGGCGTCGCGGGCGCGGGTGGAAAACGCGCCGAAGCCGCGCAACTCGACCCTGCCATTGGCGGCGAGCCGAGCGACGATCTCGTCAAAGAAGGTGGTGACGATCGACTCGACCTCGCCCGGCGTGAAATCCGGGTTGGCATCGGCCAGTTTCTTCACGAGTTCCGAACGTATCATCGGCTTCTCCCCCCGGATGGCCTGATATAAGTCAAGACGACCGTTAAGAGCGTTTACACGCCCGCACCACCCCAAAACAAGCCGCGACCGGAAGGGGTGCGCCTTCCGGTCGCCGCTCCTTACTTCTTCTCGGTCTGCGCCTTCAGCGCCGCACCAAGGATATCGCCCAGCGACGCGCCCGAGTCGGACGAGCCATACTGCGCCACCGCCTGCTTCTCCTCGGAGATCTGCATCGCCTTGATCGAGAAGGTCGGCTTCTTCGACCGGTCGAAGCCGGTGACCATCGCGTCGAACTTCTGCCCGACCTGGAACCGCTCCGGCCGCTGCTCGTCGCGGTCGCGGCCGAGGTCGACGCGCTTGATGAAGCCCGCCGCGCCGTCGTCGCCCGCCTGTACCTCAAGGCCCATGTCGCGGACCTCCAGCACAGTAACGGTGACGACCTGGTTCTTGTTGAGCCGTTCGCCCGCCGCGGCGATGCCGCCCGCCGCGGGGCCGCCGCGCTCGAGCTGCTTCATGCCGAGGCTGATGCGCTCCTTCTCGGCGTCGATGTCGAGCACCACCGCCTCGACCATCTCGCCCTTGCGGTGCAGGTTGAGCGCATCCTCGCCCGACACGCCCCAGGCGATGTCGGACATGTGGACCATGCCGTCGACATCGTTGTCCAGGCCGATGAACAGCCCGAACTCGGTCGCGTTCTTGACCTCGCCCTCGACCGTCGAGCCGATCGGATGGGCGGCGGCGAACGCCTCCCACGGGTTGCTCTGCGCCTGCTTGAGGCCGAGCGAGATGCGGCGCTTGTCGGCGTCGACCTCCAGCACGATCACGTCGACCTCCTGCGAGGTGGAGACGATCTTGCCGGGATGCACGTTCTTCTTGGTCCAGCTCATCTCGCTGACATGGACCAGCCCCTCGATGCCCGCCTCCAGCTCGACGAACGCACCGTACTCGGTGATGTTAGTGACGCGGCCGGACAGCTTGGCACCGACCGGATACTTGGCCGACGCGCCATCCCACGGATCGCTCTCGAGCTGCTTCATGCCCAGCGAGATGCGCTGCGTGTCCTTGTTGATGCGGATGATCTGCACCTTCACCGTGTCGCCGATGTTGATCATCTCGGACGGGTGGTTGACGCGCTTGTAGCTAAGGTCGGTGACGTGGAGCAGGCCGTCGATACCGCCCAGGTCGACGAACGCGCCGTAATCGGTGATGTTCTTGACGACGCCGTCGATGATCTGCCCCTCGGCAAGGCTGAGGATCAGGCCCGAACGCTGCTCGGCGCGCGTCTCCTCCAGCACCGCGCGGCGCGAGACGACGATATTGCCGCGCTTGCGGTCCATCTTCAGAATCTGGAACGGCTGCGGGATGTCCATCAGCGGCGTCACGTCGCGCACCGGGCGAATGTCGACCTGCGATCCCGGCAGGAACGCCACCGCACCCGACAGGTCGACGGTGAAGCCGCCCTTGACCCGGCCGAAGATCACGCCCTCCACGCGCGCAGTCTTGGCGAACTCGGTCTCCAGCTTGTCCCACGCAGCCTCGCGGCGGGCGCGGTCGCGCGACAGCATCGCCTCGCCATGCATGTTCTCGACGCGGTCGACATAGACCTCGACCTCGTCGCCGACCTTCAACTCGGCCTTCTGGCCCGGCGCGGCGAACTCGCGCAGCGGCACGCGGCCTTCCGACTTCAGCCCGACGTCGATCACCGCGAGATCATTCTCGATCGCGGTGACGGTGCCGTGCACCACGCGGCCCTCGAAGCTGTCGGCACCGCCGAACATGTCGTTGAGCATCGCCGCGAAATCGTCGCGAGTGGGAAGGGCTTGAGTAGCCATAAAGTGAATCAGTTCCTCAGTATCGTGTCCGGCCGGCCGGTTGGTTCCGACGGTCTGTCAGCCGCTGTGCCGCGGCGGCCCCATGCCGGTCGCGGCGTCCGGCGGGGCGGGCGATGCGGCGGAGCAAGACGCGGGATGCGAAAAGGGCGCGTGAAGGCAAGCCTCCCGCGCCGACCGCCATGAGCGCCTGCTCGCTGGACAGCCCTCCTATAGCGTGGAACGCGCGGGGAGGCAAGCTGGGCGGCCGGCTATCGGACAGACGCCTCGACCAGTGCGATCGCCGCCGCCACGCTCGCGTCGATCGACATGGCGCTGGTGTCGAGCAACGCCGCATCGTCCGCCATCACCAGCGGCGCGGTCGAGCGGCTGCTGTCGCGCTCGTCGCGGGCGCGGATGTCGGCGAGGACGGCAGCATAGTCCGACCCGCCGGCGAGCTCGGCCTGGCGGCGGCTGGCGCGGACCTCGGGCGCGGCGGTGACGAACAGCTTGGCGTCGGCGTCGGGTGCGATGACCGTGCCGATGT
>NZ_CAHJXA010000271.1 GCF_903644135.1 Sphingomonas bacterium
GCCGCCGCCTGCTCATCCCCGGCGGCCGCTATCACCTCGTCCGCCCCGGCCAGAGCGGCATCGCGGTGGCGCGCGCCTATGGCGTGCCGTGGAGCCGCGTGGTGGAGGCGAACGCGCTGGTCGAGCCGTTCATCCTGCGCGCGGGCCAGCGGTTGCTCATCCCCGACCTCACACCCGCGCAGCCCGGCCTCAGCACCGCCGCGCAGCGCGCCGCCGCCTTCCGCCTCGATATCGACGACATCCTGACCGGCGGCGAGCCCGCGCTTGCCCGTCACGCCACCCCCGTTCGCTCCACGGCCGCCACCCGGTCGCTGCCCGTCACCGTCGCGCTCGCGCCGCCGCCCCGGCTAACGGGCGGCGGCTTCGCCTGGCCCGTCACCGGCCGGCTGCTGAGCCGGTTCGGTCCGGGCGCCAGCGGCGAACGGCAGAACGGGGTCAACATCGCCGCCCCGCTCGGCACGCCCGTGCGCGCCGCCGCCGACGGTGTCGTCGCCTATGCGGGCAGCGCCATCCAGTCGCTGGGCGGGCTGGTCATCGTCAAGCACGGCGACAACTGGACCAGCGTCTACGGCTATGCCGCGCGCCTGCTCGTTCAGCGCGGCCAGGCGGTGAAGAAGGGACAGCCGCTCGCCACCTCCGGTCAGACCGGCGCCGCCGACCGCCCCGCCGTCCATTTCGAGCTCCGCCGCGGCCGCACCCCGGTCGATCCGCAGACGCAGTTGCCGCCGCTCTGACGGGCCGCTAGCCGGGCGCATGGCCTATCAGTCCGATCTGCTCCGCCTGCTCGACGAGCGCGGCTACCTCCACCAGCTGACCGACGCTGCCGGGCTGGACGCGCTGGCGAGCCGGCAGGTCGTGCCCGGCTATATCGGCTTCGACGCCACCGCGCCGTCGCTCCACGTCGGCTCGCTCGTCCAGATCATGATGCTGCGCCGGCTGCAACAGGCCGGGCACCAGCCGATCGTGGTGATGGGCGGCGGCACGACGAAGGTAGGCGATCCTTCCGGCAAGGATGAAAGCCGCCAATTGCTCACCAACGATCAGATCCGCGGCAACATCGCCAACATCCGCGTCGTGTTCGAGCGATTCATCACCTTTGGCGATGGCCCCACCGACGCGCTCCTGGTCGACAATGCCGACTGGCTGGATCGCCTAGAATATGTGCCGTTCCTGCGCGATGTCGGCCGTCACTTCACGATCAATCGCATGCTGACCTTCGATTCGGTGAAGGTGCGGCTGGAGCGCGAACAGCCGCTGACGTTCCTGGAGTTCAATTACATGATCCTCCAGGCCTATGATTTCCTGGAACTATCGCGCCGCGTCGGCTGTCGACTGCAGCTCGGCGGCTCGGATCAATGGGGCAACATCGTCAACGGCATCGAACTCTCACGGCGGATCGACGGCGCCGAGCTGTTCGGGGCGACGACGCCACTGATCACCAAGGCCGACGGGTCCAAGATGGGCAAGTCGGTCTCGGGTGCGGTCTGGCTTAATGAGGAGCAGCTATCCCATTACGATTACTGGCAATTCTGGCGCAACACCGACGACCGCGACGTCGGCCGCTTCCTGCGGCTCTTCACCGACCTGCCACTGGCCGAGATCGCGCGGCTGGAAACGCTCCCCGGCGCCGCGATCAACGAGGCCAAGATCGCCCTCGCCAACGCCGCCACTACGCTCTGTCGAGGTGAGAGCAACGCCGCGCAAGCTGCTGAAACCGCACGATTGACCTTCGCCGAGGGCAGCGCCGGTGACGATCTGCCGCGCGTCGCCGTCACCGGCGCGATCGCGCTGGTCGACGCCCTGGTCGCGCTCGGCTTCGCCAGGTCGAAGGGCGAGGCGCGCCGCCTGATCGCCGGCGGCGGCGCCCGCGTCGCCGGCGCCAAGGTGGACGACGAGGCCGCCACCGTCACCGTCGCCGGCGACCCCATCCGCGTCTCCGCGGGCAAGAAGCAGCACGGACTGCTCGTGCCGGCGTAATGCTCCGTTAACCCGGTTCATTCGCACGCTCTTGAGCTTCTCTCGCTCATCTGATCGCCGCGAGGGGCGAACGATATCATGACAAGCGCATCGGCATGGGCGGGGGATGAACGTAGCGAGCCCCGCGAGGCCGTTCACCACCGCGCCCGCGCCACCCACCCCGATGGGCGGCTGTTGCCGCTCCTGATCGTCAACATCTCGCATGGCGGCTTGATGGTCCGCTGCGACGCGCCCTGCGAGCCCGGCGACAAGCTGCGCATCGCCCTGCCCCGCATCGGCGCGGTAGTGGCGGAGGTCCGCTGGGTGCTGGGCGGGCGGCTCGGCTGCCGACTGGAACGCCCGCTCGGAATGGCGGAATATTTGACGCTGCTGTCGGGGCTGACGCGTTAGATCATCAACAATTTGGCAAGCGCGGCACCTGCCGCGATCAAGGCGGCACCCGCCCCCAAGCCCGTGATCAACAATGTAAAAGGCCCGAACCTGGTCTCCTGCAGGACTTTGGACGTCCCCGCTTTCAGGTGCAGCGTCTCGGCATTCAGCTTCTGCAGCTCGGCCTGCATCTTGTCGATCCGCGCGATCTGTTCGCGCAAGTCGAAGAGCGGCGGCTGTTCCGGAAACGTGGCCATGCATCGCAAATAGCGCCGCGTCCAAAGCTTGTCATCCCCCGCGCAACAACTGCACCCCCGCATCCCGATCGAACAGGTACAGCGCCACCCGCGCCGCCTGGCCGCGCGCGCCCTCCAGCCCGCCGTCGCGCTCGATCAGCAGGCGGGCGTCGTCCTGCGCGCAGGCGAGCAGGTCGGCGAGCTGTTCGGGCGGCACGAGGCGGAACGTCGCCTCGCCCGATTGGCGCGTCCCCAGCCACTCGCCGCCGCCACGCAGCCGCAGGTCCTCCTCCGCGATCCGGAACCCGTCGGTGGTCTCGCGCATCAGCGCCAGCCGTGCCCGCGACGTCTCGCTCAGCGCTCGGCCACGCAGCAGCAGGCAGATCGACTGGCCCTCGCCGCGCCCCACCCGTCCGCGCAGCTGGTGGAGCTGCGCGAGGCCGAACCGGTCGGCATGCTCGATCACGATCAGCCTGGCGTTGGGGACGTCGACGCCGACCTCGATCACCGTGGTCGCGACCAGCACGCCCAGCCGCCCGCCCGCGAACGCCGCCATGACGGCGTCCTTCTCGGCCGGCTTCATCCGCCCGTGCACCAGACCGACGCGGTCCCCGAACCGCTCGCGCAGCGCGGCCGCGCGCGCCTCGGCGGCGGCGAGATCGCTGCGCTCGCTCTCCTCGACCAGCGGGCAGACCCAATAGGCCTGGCCGTCATCGGCGAGATGCCGTCCCAGCGCGTCGATCACCTCGTCCAGCCGCTCCGCCGAGACGACGCGCGTCTCGATCGGCTGGCGACCGGGCGGCATCTCGTCGAGCCGGCTCACGTCCATCTCGCCATGCACCGCCAGCGTCAGCGTGCGCGGGATCGGTGTCGCGGTCATCGCCAGCAGATGGGGGCTGCGGCCCTTGGCCTGGAGCATCAGCCGCTCGGCGACGCCGAACCGGTGCTGCTCGTCCACCACCACCAGCTTCAGGTCGCGATAGCCCACCGCCTCCTGGAAGATGGAATGCGTGCCGACCAGGATGTGCACGGACCCGTCCGCCAGCCCCATCAGCGTCGCCTCGCGCACGGCGCCCTTGTCGCGCCCCGTCAGCACCGCGACCTCGACCGGCAGCCCGGCGAAGGTCCGCCGCAGCGACTCGAAATGCTGACGCGCGAGGATCTCGGTCGGCGCGAGCAGCGCGCCCTGCGCGCCGGCCTCCACCGCGATCAGCAGCGCCAGCGCCGCGACCAGCGTCTTGCCCGAGCCGACATCGCCCTGCAGCAGCCGCAGCATCGGCGAGGCTTGCGCCAGGTCGCCCTCGATCTCCGCCACGGTCCGCGCCTGCGCCCCGGTCAACGCATAGGGCAATCGCAGCATCGCCCGGAGCCGTCCGTCGCCGGCCAGCGCCCGCCCCTTGCGC
>NZ_CAHJXA010000272.1 GCF_903644135.1 Sphingomonas bacterium
GCCATGGTCGCCCATGCCGTGCTCGACGCGGACGGTCGGCTGCTGTCCGCCGAGCCGGCGATCGATGCGCTCAACCGGCGCGCCGGCGGGGCGATCGGGTTGCCGCTGGCGGTGCCGGCGCTCGCGACGGTAGTCCGCCTCGCGCGGCGACTGGGCATCGTCGTCTCGCGTGCGGCGGTGGTCGCCGATGACGAGGGCGATGTCGAGCTATGGGTGCGCGCACAGCCCGATGGCGACCGCATCCGCCTCGCCGCCAGTGGCTGGCGCGAGCGGCCGGGTTGGACGCCGACCCCCGCCGCACCGGATATCGAGAAGGGCGACGGCTGGCGCTGGGATACCGACGCGGCGTTGCGCCTGACCCGGTTGTCGATCGAGGCGGGCCGGCGGCACGGTTTCGATGCTGTCGCGCTGCTGGGACAGCCGATTACCGCCCTATTCGCGTTGGACGACGAGGACGGGCAGTTGCCGCTGGTCGAGGCGTTTGCCCGGCGCGAGCCGCTCGCCGAGCAGCGTGCCCGGCTGCGCGACGGCGGGGTGGCCATGATCCTGTCGGCGACGGTGTTGAACGACGTCTCGGGGCGGTTTGGAGGGTTTGCGGGGCTGGCGACGCCGGTAGCGATGCCGACCACGGCCGCCCCGGTGCCACCGCCGCTGGCCGACGAGTTCGTCGCCGGCCTCGACCGTGCCCTGCGGCGGCCGCTCGCGCAGATCATCGCCAACGCCGACTCTATCAACGGCGCGACCGACGGCCCGGTCGCTCCCGACTATGCCGACTATGCCGCCGACATCGCTCATGCCGGACGCCACCTGCTGGCGCTGGTCGAGGATCTGGTCGATCTTCAGGCGGTCGAGCGGCCCGGTTTCGCGCCGGTCGCCGATGCGATCGACCTCGCCGATGTGGCACGCCGGGCGGCGGGGCTGCTGGCGGTGCGGGCAAGCGAGGCGGGGGTGATGATCGAGCGACCGCTGCCGGGCGTGACGCTCTGGGCGCGCGGCGATTTCCGGCGGGCGTTGCAGATCCTGGTCAACCTGATCGGCAACGCGTTGCGCTACGCGCCGCGCGGCTCGATCGTGCTGGTCAACGCGCACCGCGAAACCGGGCAAGTGGCGATCAGCATCGCCGACGACGGCAAAGGCATCGCCGCCGCCGATCAGGCGCGGGTGTTCGAGAAGTTCGAACGGATCGACCCGTCCGAGCCGGGCGGCAATGGCCTCGGCCTCTATATCGCCCGTCGGCTGGCGCGGGCGATGGGCGGCGACCTGACGCTGGTCAGCATGCCGGGGGAGGGCGCTCGCTTTACGCTGACCCTGCCGGCCGGGCCTTCACCTGCCAACCCGGCGCGCGGCGAGGATCAGCACTAGCCCGACCACCGCCAGCGCCGCACCGCGATCCGCCCAGGGCCGCTGGTCGAGCATGAAGCTGGACGCTGGCCAGTGAATATAACCGAGCCCCTGGCCGATCCACAGCAGGCCGAGCAGCGCGCACAGCGTGCCGAGGACGACCAGCGCGCGCCGCATCAGCGCTCGCCGACCGCCACATAGGGCCGCTGGGTCGGGCCGTCATACAACTGGCGCGGGCGGCCGATCTTCTGGTCGGGATCGGTGATCATCTCGTTCCACTGCGCCACCCAGCCGACGGTGCGGGCGAGCGCGAACAGCACGGTGAACATCTCGGTCGGGAAGCCGATCGCCGACAGGATGACGCCCGAGTAGAAGTCGACATTGGGGAACAGCTTCTTCTCGACGAAATAGTCGTCCTTGAGCGCCAGCTCCTCCAGCCGCAGCGCGGTGTCGAACACCGGGTCGGAGACGTTGAGCGCGGCGAACACCTCGCGCACCGTCTTCTGCATCACCGTCGCGCGCGGGTCGTAGTTCTTGTAGACGCGGTGGCCGAAGCCCATCAGCCGGAAGGGATCGTTCTTGTCCTTGGCGCGGGCGATGAACTCCGGGATGCGCTCGGGCGTGCCGATCTCACGCAGCATGTTGAGCGCCGCCTCGTTAGCACCGCCATGCGCCGGCCCCCACAGGCAGGCGATGCCCGCGGCGATGCAGGCGAACGGGTTGGCCCCCGACGACCCGGCCAGCCGCACGGTCGAGGTCGACGCGTTCTGCTCATGATCGGCATGGAGGATGAAGATGCGGTCCATCGCCTTCTCGACGACCGGGTTCACCTCATAGGGCTCGGCCGGCACGCCGAACGTCATGCGCAGGAAGTTGCCGGTGTAGCTCAGCGAGTTGTCGGGGTAGAGGAACGGCTGCCCGACGCTGTATTTGTGCGCCATCGCGGCGATCGTCGGCATCTTGGCGATCAGCCGGTGCGAGGCGATCGTGCGCTGCACCGGGTCCTGCACGTCGGTCGAGTCGTGGTAAAAGGCGCTGAGCGCACCGACGACACCGCACATGATCGCCATCGGGTGCGCGTCGCGCCGAAACCCGCGGAAGAAGGTCGCGAGCTGCTCGTGCACCATGGTGTGGCGGGTGATGGTGTTGCTGAACGTCTCCAGCTGGCTTGCGCTCGGCAGCTCGCCGTTGAGCAGCAGGTAGCACACCTCCATGAAGCTCGACTGCTCGGCCAGCTCGCCGATCGCGTAGCCGCGGTGGAGCAGCACGCCTTCGTCGCCGTCGATATAGGTGATCTTGGACTGGCAACTCGCGGTCGAGGTGAAGCCGGGGTCGTAGGTGAAGGCACCGGTCTGGCCGTACAGCTTGCGGATGTCGATCACGTCCGGACCGACGCTGCCGCTCATCGTCGCGTAGCTGAAGTCCTTGCCGTCGAGGGAGAGCGTGGCGGAGTCGGTCATGGCAGCGTCCTTCGCTAGATCTGGTCAGTCATTTGGTCGGCGATCCGGCCCAGGCTTTCCTCGCGCCCGAGCAGCGCAAGAACGTCGAAGATGCCGGGCGAGGTCCTGCGCCCGGTGAGCGCGACGCGGAGCGGCTGGGCGACCTGACCGAGCTTCACGCCCTCAGCCTCCGCTACCTGCCGCACCGCCGCGTCGAGCGCCTCCGTATCCCAGCCGTCGAGCGCGTCAAGCGCGCGATGTGCAGCCTTGAGAACGGCAGGCGCATCCCCGGCGAGGAGCGGCGCGGCGGCGGGGTCGATCGGCAGAGGTCGGATCGCGAACAGGAAGGCGGTGCCCTCGGCCAGCTCGTTGAGGTTGGCGGCGCGGGGCTTCAGGAACGGCATGGCGCGCTCGATTGGCGCGATGGCGTCCGCACGCCCGATCCGCTCCGCCACCAATGCCGCCAGCCGGGCATCATCGGCCTCGCGCAGGTAATGGCCGTTGAGGCTCTCCAGCTTCTTGAGGTCGAAGCGCGACGGGCTCTTGCCGACGCCGGCCAGATCGAACCATCGGATCGCCTCCTCGCGGCCGATGATCTCCGCGTCGCCATGCCCCCAACCGAGCCGCAGCAGGTAATTGTCGAGCGCCTCCGGCAGGATGCCGAGCGTGTCGCGATACGCCTCGATCCCGACCGCGCCGTGCCGCTTGGACAGCTTGGCCCCGTCGCTGCCGTGGATCAACGGGATGTGCGCGTAGATCGGCTCCGGCCACCCCATGGCGCGGATGATCGGCAGCTGGCGGAAGGCGTTGTTGAGATGGTCGTCACCGCGGATGACATGAGTGACGCCCATGTCGTGATCGTCGACCACCACCGCGAGCATATAGGTCGGCGTGCCATCGGAACGCAGCAGGATCAGGTCGTCCAGCTCGGCATTCTGCACCGTCACCGGCCCCTGCACCAGGTCGTCGATCGTCGTCGCGCCCTCCTGCGGCGCGCGCAGGCGGACGACATGGGGCTGGTCGGCCGGACCGTCGCTGCGGTCGCGCCAGGGGCTGATGATGCGCAGCGGCGTCTTCGCCGCCTCGGCCGCGGCCCGCTGCGCGGCGATCTCCGCCGCCGTCATCCAGCAGCGATAGGCATGGCCGTTCGCGACCAGCGCCGCGGCGACCTCGGCATGGCGG
>NZ_CAHJXA010000273.1 GCF_903644135.1 Sphingomonas bacterium
ACCCACCGCTCCCCACGCCAGAAAGACGGCGCCGTCCAAATCCACGCCAAAATCGCGTTCTGACGAAACACCCGGGCGGCCAGACCATCACCTGGCCGCCCGGTAGCGGTGATACCTCCGCTGACCTATAGCGCTCCCGCTCGGCACGGTGCCGGGGTGACGAACCGGAGGGTGCGCCTGCATGACCAAGCCGACCATCGCCGTGCTGCTGCCCTGCTACAACGAGGCGGCGGCGATCGCGCAGACGATCGCCGGGTTTCGCGACGCGCTGCCGGATGCGACGATCTACGTCTACGACAACAATAGCGGCGACCGGACCGTCGAGGTCGCCACCGCGGCCGGCGCGATCGTCCGGCGCGAGCGTATCCAGGGCAAGGGTGCGGTGGTGCGGCGGATGTTCGCCGATGTCGACGCCGACATCTATGTGATGGCCGATGGCGACGCGACCTATGACGCGGCTTCCGCCCCCGCGCTGGTGGCGCGCCTGCTCGACGAGCAATGCGACATGATCGTCGGCAGCCGGGTGCATGAAGCGGCAGCGGCGTACCGGCGCGGGCATCAGTTCGGCAATGCGATGCTGACCGGGATGCTGGCGCGGCTATTCGGGCGCAGCTTCACCGACATCCTGTCGGGCTATCGCGTGTTCTCGCGGCGCTTCGTCAAGAGCTTTCCCTCGCTCAGCGCCGGCTTCGAGATCGAGACGGAGATCAGCGTCCACGCGCTCGAACTCAGGATGCCGGTCGCCGAGGTTGAGACGCCGTATTTCGCGCGGCCGGAGGGCTCCGCCTCGAAGCTGAGCACCTATGGCGACGGCTGGCGCATCCTGCGCACCATTGTTCAGCTGTACCGCCTCGAACGCCCGTTGCTGTTCTTCGGCCTGCTTGGCGCGGTGTTGGCGCTGGCCGGGCTGGTGCTCGCCGCGCCGGTGCTCGCCACCTATTGGCATACCGGGCTGGTGCCGCGGCTGCCGACCGCGATCCTGGCAATGGGGCTGGTGCTCCTGGCCTTTCTCAACGGCTTTGCGGGGCTGATCCTCGATACCGTCGTGCGCGGCCGTCGCGAGGTGCGTCGGCTGGCGTACCTGTCGTTCCCGGCACCCGGCACCACGTCCGGCGGTAGGGCTTGAACTCGCCCGGCGTGCGCGCGACATAGGGTGTCTTCCCCGCATCAGAGGCGACCCATGCACAATCCGTTCGAGACCGGCGATTTCGCGAGCCCGCTGACCAACGCCGGCCTCGGCCTGCACCAGACGCAGGCCGGCCTGGTGCCGATCGTCATCGAGCAGTCGAACCGCGGCGAGCGCAGCTTCGACATCTTCAGCCGGCTGCTGCGCGAGCGCATCGTGTTCGTGACCGGCGGCGTCGAGGACGGCATGGCTAGCCTGATCACCGCGCAGCTGCTGTTCCTCGAATCGGAGAATCCGAAGAAGGACATCTTCATGTACATCAACTCACCGGGCGGCGTCGTCACGGCGGGCATGGCGATCCACGATACCATGCAATATATCCGGCCGCGCGTCGGCACGGTGTGCATCGGCCAGGCGGCGTCGATGGGCAGCTTCCTGATGGCGGCGGGCGAGAAGGGGATGCGTGTCGCGCTCACCAACAGCCGTATCATGATCCACCAGCCGTCGGGCGGCGCGCAGGGCATGGCGTCGGATATCGAGATCCAGGCGCGCGAGATTCTGCGGATGCGCCATGATCTCAACAGCCTCTATGCCAAATATACCGGCAAGCCGCTGGAGGAGATCGAGCGGGCGATGGACCGCGACAAGTTCATGAGCGCTGACGAGGCCAAGCAATTCGGCCTGATCGACGAGGTCATGGACAAAAGGCCGGCACCGGCCGACGACATGGCCAAGGCGGCCTGAAGCGTCCGGTCCGGCGTTAGGGATTTTTGGACGTTGTAGTTTGCGTAAGGGCCGGGTTACCATGCCCGGCCCATGATGGGCGAGGGCGACCCGCCCCAAGGATGGATTGAATGACGAAGCTGAGCGGCGGCGACTCGAAGAGCACTCTTTATTGCTCGTTCTGCGGCAAGTCGCAGCACGAGGTGAGGAAGCTGATTGCGGGACCTACCGTGTTCATCTGCGACGAGTGCGTCGAGCTGTGCAACGACATCATCCGCGAGGAGACCAAGTCGGCGCTGGTTTCCAAGAAGGACGGCGGCGTGCCGACCCCGCAGGAGATCTGCAACGTCCTTGATGACTACGTGATCGGTCAGAAGCAGGCCAAGCGCGTGCTGTCGGTAGCAGTGCACAACCATTACAAGCGGCTCAATCATGGTGCCAAGGGCGCGGATGTCGAGCTGGCCAAGTCGAACATCCTGCTGGTCGGGCCGACCGGCTGCGGTAAGACATTGCTGGCGCAGACGCTGGCGCGCATCCTCGACGTGCCGTTCACCATGGCCGATGCGACGACGCTGACCGAGGCCGGTTATGTCGGCGAGGATGTCGAGAACATCATCCTCAAGCTGCTCCAGGCGTCCGACTACAATGTCGAGCGGGCGCAGCGCGGGATCGTCTATATCGACGAGATCGACAAGATCAGCCGCAAGGCGGAGAACCCGTCGATCACCCGCGACGTGTCGGGCGAGGGCGTTCAGCAGGCGCTGCTCAAGCTGATGGAAGGCACCACCGCCAGCGTGCCTCCACAAGGCGGGCGCAAGCATCCGCAGCAGGAGTTCCTGCAGGTCGATACGACCAACATCCTGTTCATCTGCGGCGGCGCGTTCTCCGGCCTTGAGAAGATCATCGGCGACCGGTTGCAGGGTAAGTCGATCGGCTTCGGCGCCTATGTCGCCGCACCCGAGGAGCGCCGCACCGGCGAGCTGCTGCGCTCGACCGAGCCAGAGGATTTGCTCAAGTTCGGGCTGATCCCGGAGTTCGTCGGTCGGCTGCCGGTGATCGCGACGCTGGAGGATCTCGACATCGACGCGCTGGTCAAGATCCTCAAGGAGCCCAAAAACGCGCTGGTCAAGCAGTACCAGAAGCTGTTCGAGATGGAGGATGTCGAGCTCGGCTTCACCGAAGACGCGCTGGTGTCGGTCGCCAAGAAGGGCATAGAGCGCAAGACCGGCGCGCGCGGGCTGCGCTCGATCCTGGAGAGCGTGCTGCTCGACACGATGTTCGAGCTGCCGGGCATGGACGGCGTCGACGAGGTGATGATCGACAAGGACGTGATCGAGGGCCGCAAGGAGCCGATCCGCGTCTATGCCGAGAAGAAGAAGACCGAGGACGCCGCAGCCTGACCCGCCTCGCGGGTCAGAACACTCCCGGCACGAAGCGCTTCACTCGCGCGGCATAGGCGTCATAGGCCGGCCCGAACATCGCGCGGAGCAACCGCTCCTCCTCGGCGACCCTGAGCCAGGTGCCGAGCGCGTAGATCGGCAGGGCGATGAGCAGGCGGCGCGAGTGGCCGAGCGCAACCGCGCAGCCGACCAGCTCCAGCGCGATCGCGGTGTAGATCGGGTGGCGCATCGCCGCGAACGGACCCGACTGGACGAGCTGGTGGTCGTCGCGGGTGCGCGCGACGAGGCTCCAGTTGCGGCCCATCGTCCGCGTCGCCGCGACGAACAGCGCCACCGCCGCGCCCCATAGCAGCAGCACCGCCGCCGCCTGGAGCAGTGCCGCCGCCGACACCGGCGCGAGCACGATCCGCTGCGGACCGGCGGTGGCGAGGACAAAGGCGAGCATCTGCACGCCGATGCCGACCATCGAGCGCCGCGACCGCTGTGCCGCCCGCTCGATGGTATCGCGGGGACTGCCGCGCCGCGCCGCCAGTGCCGCGGCGGCGAACGCCACGAAGCCGAGCAGCAGCGCGGCGAGCGCCGGCAGGCTGGTGGCGTCGTCGTGGATCATCGCTTGCGCCGCAGGCTGGCGGCGAGGGTGAGTCCGGCGGCGATCTGGAGCAGGCCATAGGCGCGGCGGCGGCCGGGGGCTCCCGCGAAGGGG
>NZ_CAHJXA010000274.1 GCF_903644135.1 Sphingomonas bacterium
ACGCTCAGCCCCTTCTGCCCGGCGGCGAGGTTGCGGCGATAGAAGGCGTTGGACTCCTCCGCGGTCGAGAAGCCGGCATATTGGCGGATCGTCCAGGGCCGGCCGGCATACATCGACGCGCGCACGCCGCGAGTGAAGGGGGCGACACCCGGCAGGCCGGGGTCCACCGTCACGTCGGCCGCGGTATAGAGCGGCTTGACGTCGATCCTCTCCGGCGTGTGCCAGGTCAGGTCCTTGCCCTTGACCTCCCTGGCGGCGGCGGCGGCCCAAGCGTCGAGGCTCGGCGTCCTGGCCGGCTCGGGCAGGTCGCGCGGCTCCGGCGCAGCGCCCGCATCCTCGCCGATATTGGTCTCGATCGTCGCCATCACGCCCCCGTGAACGCCGGCTTGCGCTTCTGCAAGAACGCGGTTGCGCCCTCCGCCCCGTCGCGGGTGCCGCGCGCGGTGCGCTGGTTATCGGCCTCGGTCCACATCGCGGTCGGATAGTCGCACGCCAGCGCGGCGGCGAGGCCCCGGCGCATCAGGCCCATCGCCCGTGTCGGCCCCGCCGCCAGCCGCTCGGCCAGCGCGAATGCTTCGGCGTCGAGCGCCTCGTCGACGACGACCCGGTGGATCATCCCCCAAGCGAGCGCCTTGGCCGCCGGCACCTTGTCGCCCAGCAGCATCATCTCGGCGGCGCGGGCGCGACCGATCAGCCGCGGCAACAGCCAGGACGCGCCGCCGTCGGGAACAAGGCCGACGTTGACGAACGCCTGCAGGAAATAGGCCGTCTCGCTCGCGACGCACAGGTCGGCGGCGAGCGCGAGCGAACAGCCGATGCCGGCGGCGGCCCCGCGCACGGCGCTGATTACCGGCACGGCAAGGTCGGCCAGTGCCAGCATCGCCGGGTTATAGTCGTCGACCAGCGCGCGATGGATCGCCTCGCCCGGCTCGTCGTCGCCGAATGCGTCGGCTCCGAGGTCAGCCCCCGCGCAGAACGCCCGCCCCGTCCCCGTCACCAGCACCGCGCGCGCGCCGTCAAGCGTCTCGATCGCGGCGCGCAGCTCGGCAAAAGCTGCGGGCGGCACGGCGTTGAGCCGCTCGGGACGGTTGAGGGTGAGGACCAGGACATCGCCGCGCCGCTCGACCAGGATATGCTCGGCCATCGTCAGTGATCCCCGCGCGGCGTTTCCATCAGCTCGACCAGCACCCCGCCCATTTCGCGCGGGTGGACGAAGACGATCGGCGTGCCATGCGCACCGATGCGCGGCTCGCCGAGGATGGTCGCGCCCTTGGCGGTGAGGTCGGCAACGGCGGCGGCGATGTCGGGCACCTCGAAACAGACGTGATGCTGTCCGCCGGCCGGGTTCTTGCGCAGGAAGCCGGCGATGGGGGAGGCATCGTCATAGGGCTCGATCAGCTCGATCTGGGTGTTGGGCGCGTCGATGAAGCAGACGCGGACGCCCTGAGCGGGGAGGTCGAACGGTTCGCCGATCGCGGTGGCACCGAGCAGGGTGCGGTAGGTCTCGATCGAGCGCTCGATCGACGGCGTCGCGACGCCGACGTGATTGAGGCGGCCGAGGGTCATTCCTCAAGCCTGCGTTGACGCGTGGCGATGGCAGCGCCCTCGATCATGCCTTCCAGCCGACTAACCCGATCCCGCAAATCACCATGGGCTTCGGCCAGACGCGTGAGGCGCACGCCCAGCGACGTCATGTCCTTGCCCAGTGCGTCTAATTGGTCCTTCAATGTAAGAACGGTCTTGACGAAGCCGAGTGCTTTCTCGCCTGCGCTCATGTCCGCTCGCCCGCAAGGATTGCATCAACCGTCGCACACGTCCGGGCGATATCGGCACGCATGCTCGCGACGGTGTTGTGCATCGACGTCACCGCCGCTTCCAGCTCTGGCAGGGCGAGTCTCAACGCCTCCTCTTCCTCATCCGCTGAAACGGATGGCTGTGCCATGTATTGGCTCGACGCCTCTCGCACGACATGGCCGACCGATCTGCCCTTACTAGCCGCGAACGCATCAAGCGCTGCCTTGTGATCGGGGGTGGTAAGAAAAGTGACACGTTCGGTATGCATATAACTCTCCTTCACATCACCTTATAATGTGCAGAAGGATAGTTCACAACGGAATGTTGTCATGCTTCTTCCACGGGTTCTCCAGCACCTTCCCGCGTAGCTTGCGCAGCCCCAGTGCCACCCGCCGCCGCGTCGAGTGCGGCTGGATCACCTCGTCGATGAAGCCCTTGCTCGCCGCCACGAACGGGTTGGCGAAGCGCGCCTCGTATTCGGCGGTGCGCTCGGCGATCTCGTCGGGCGTACGGCCGCGGAAGATGATCTCGACCGCGCCCTTCGCGCCCATCACCGCGATCTCGGCGGTCGGCCAGGCGTAGTTGAGGTCGCCGCGCAGATGCTTCGACGCCATCACGTCATAGGCACCGCCATAGGCCTTGCGGGTGATGACGGTGATCTTGGGCACGGTCGCCTCGGCATAGGCGAACAGCAGCTTGGCGCCGTGCTTGATGATGCCGTTATGCTCCTGCGCGGTCCCCGGCAGGAAGCCCGGCACGTCGACGAAGGTCACGATCGGGATATCGAACGCGTCGCAGAAGCGCACGAACCGGGCCGCCTTCTTCGATGAGTTGATGTCGAGGACCCCCGCCAGCACCATCGGCTGGTTGGCGACGATGCCGATCGTGCGCCCCTCGATCCGGCCGAAGCCGGTGATGATGTTGCCCGCATGCGCCGGCTGCGTCTCGAAGAAGTCGCCCTCGTCGACGACCTTCCGGATCAGCTCGTGCATGTCGTAGGGCTGGTTGGCGGATGCGGGGATCAGCGTGTCGAGGCTCGGTTCGATGCGGTCCCAGGCGTCGGCGGTCGGGCGCTCCGGCACGCCCTCACGGTTGGATAGCGGCAGGAAGTCGATGAAGTCGCGCGCCGCCAGCAGCGCCTCGATATCGTCATCGAACGCGTTGTCGGCCACCGACGTCTTGGTGGTGTGCGTCACCGCGCCGCCCAGCGCTTCCTGCGTCACCACCTCGTTGGTCACCGTCTTCACCACGTCGGGGCCGGTGACGAACATGTAGCTCGAATCCTTCACCATGAAGATGAAGTCGGTCATCGCCGGGGAGTAGACTGCACCTCCGGCGCAGGGGCCCATGATCAGCGACAGCTGCGGGACCACCCCCGACGCCAGCACGTTGCGCTGGAACACCTCGGCATAGCCGCCGAGCGAGGCCACCCCTTCCTGGATGCGCGCGCCGCCCGAATCGTTGAGGCCGATCACCGGCGCGCCGACCTTCAGCGCCATGTCCATTACCTTGCAGATCTTCTGCGCGTGCCGTTCGCTCAAGCTGCCGCCAAACACGGTGAAGTCTTGGCTGAACACGAACACCAGCCGGCCATTGATCGTACCCGAACCGGTGACGACGCCGTCGCCGGAATAGCGCTGCTCCTGCATCCCGAAGTCGACGCAGTTATGCTCGACGAACATGTCAAGCTCCTCGAACGACCCTTCGTCGAGCAGCACGTCGAGCCGCTCGCGCGCGGTCAGCTTGCCCTTGGCGTGCTGTGCATCGATGCGCTTCTGACCACCGCCCAGGCGGGCGGCGTCGCGGCGGCGGTCGAGTTCGGCGATGGTCGAGGACATGCGCGCTCCTTGATGACGCGCCTTCCTGCCGCGGGGCATCGGTCGGCGCAAATGTGAAGTTGCGAAGTTGCGAAGCGGCGACTTGCGAACTACCCTGCCGCATGGCTTCGCCCCGCCTCTATGCCGCCGAGCCGCTGCGCGCGATGCGCCGTGCGGCCGGGCTGACCCAACGGGCGATGGCGGCGCGGCTCGGCGTCTCGGTCAGCTACCTGTCGCAGCTGGAGGGCGGCGAGCGGCCCTTATCCGCCGCGGTGCTGGCGGCGCTCGACCGACACCATCCCGAGACCCTGGCAGGGCTGGAGGCGGAGGCTCCC
>NZ_CAHJXA010000275.1 GCF_903644135.1 Sphingomonas bacterium
CGCTGGTAGGTGCAGGTCTTGAGGAACTTGCCGACCCACAGCCCGCCGGTATAGCGCGCCGCCTTGCGCGTCGGCAGGGTGTGATTGGTGCCGATTACCTTGTCGCCGTAAGCGACGTTGGTGCGGTTGCCGAGGAACAGCGCGCCATAGTTGGTCATGTTCTTCAGGAAATAGTCGGGATCGCGCGTCATCACCTGGACGTGCTCGGAGGCGATCTCGTCGGCGATGCGCACCATCTCGGCATCGTCTTCGGCGACGATCACCTCGCCATAGGCTTCCCACGCCTTGCGCGCATAATCGGCGGTCGGCAGGATAGCCAGGATGCGGTCGATCTCCGCCAGCGTCTCGCGCGCCAGCTTCTCCGAGGTGGTGAGCAGCACCGCCGGGCTGTCCGGCCCGTGCTCGGCCTGGCCGAGCAGGTCGGTCGCGCACAGCTCGCCGTCCGCGCCGACCTCGTCGGCGATCACCAGCGTCTCCGTCGGCCCGGCGAACAGGTCGATACCGACGCGGCCGAACAACTGGCGCTTGGCCTCCGCGACAAAGGCGTTGCCGGGACCGACCAGGATGTCGACCGGCGCGATCGCCTGGGTGCCCAGGCCCATGGCGGCGACCGCCTGGATGCCGCCCAGGCAATAGATCTCGTCCGCGCCCGCCATCGCCTGCGCGGCGACGATCGCCGGCGCGGGCTTGCCCTGGAACGGCGGCGCGCAGGTGACAACGCGCGGCACGCCGGCGACCTTGGCGGTGATCACGCTCATGTGCGCGGAGGCGAGCAGCGGATACTTGCCTCCCGGAACGTAGCAGCCCGCTGCATTGAGCGGGATGTTCTTATGGCCGAGCACCACGCCGGGCAGCGTCTCGACCTCGACGTCCTTCATGCTGTCGCGCTGGATCTGGGCGAAGTTGCGCACCTGGGTCTGCGCGAACTCGATGTCCTTGAGGTCCTGGCCGGACAGCTGGTCCATGCAGCCCTGGATCTCGTCGGCGGTCAGCCGGTAGCTGTCGCGGTCCCACTTGTCGAACTTGATCGACAGGTCGCGCACCGCGTCATCGCCGCGCGCCTCGATGTCGGCGAGGATACCTTCGACCGTGTCGCGAACCTGGCGGTCGGTCGTTGCGCGCGTCTCCACCGTCGCGCCGCGCTTCAAATACTGGGCCATCTGTCCTGCTCTCCCATGATCGGCTGCGCATCCGGGCCGAGCGTGCCGTGCTCTTGCGTCATGCCGCCCCTACGCCGGCCCGTATAGAGCGGGGAGAGTATGAACTCCAGTGGATGATAGCGCACCGGTATCGGCGGGAGGCGACCTGCGCACCGGCGGCACGCCGCGATGTTACACGATGTTACAGGTGCCGCTGCGACCGTTCGGAACTGACATGGCCGCTGCGGCTTCGGCATGGCCCTCCCGATAAGGGAGGAACGACATGAAGGGATATGTTCGCGCAGGCTGGCCAGCGGCCGCCGCGCTGGCGCAACTCGCCGCGACGGCTCAAGGACAGACCGCGCCGGCCCAGACCGCGCCGACAGCGACCACCAGTGCGGACGACGTGCTGGTCGTCGCCAAGCTCGACCGGCTGGTGACGCCGACGGCTACCGGCAGCCGGCTCGGCCTGTCGGCACTGGAGACGCCGGCCAGCGTCGCGACGATCGACGGCGAGGAGTCGCGGGCGCGCGGCGACCTGACCATCGTCGACGCGGTGACGCGCGCGCCGGGCATCACCAGCGTCGCCAACCCGGGCAACGGCTACACCGCGCTTGCCGCCCGCGGGTTCAGCGATCAGGGCTCGATCCTGCAGCTGGTCGACGGCATCCGCCTGTTTCCGGTCGCCGGCACCATCACCTTCCCGACCGACCCGTGGAACGTCGACCGGATCGAGGTGCTGAGCGGGCCGGCCTCCGTCCTCTACGGACAGGGCGCGCTGGGCGGCGCGATCAATACCATCACCAAGAAGCCCGACCCACTGCGCACCAAGCTGGACGGCGAGGTCGCGTTCGGGTCGCAGAACACCGCCCATGTCGCCGCCGGCACCGGCGGCCCGATCAACTCGGTGCTGTCGTACCGGCTGGACGCCAGCTACCGGCGCTCGGACGGCATCGTCAAGCGCGGCAAGTCGGACAGCATCGCGCTGGCGGGCGCGATCCGCTATGCGCCGACCGACCGGCTGACCTTCAGCTTGCGCGACGATTACGGTTATCAGCGGCCGACCAAGTATTTTGGTACGCCGCTGCTGGCCGGTCGGCTCGACACCTCGATCCGCGACAATAACTACAATGTCGCCGACGCCGACGTGCATTTCCGCGACAACCGGACGACGCTCACCACCGACTGGCAGGTCAGCTCCGCGCTCAGCTTCAGCAACGCCGCCTATCGGCTGACCAGCTATCGCCTGTTCAAGGACCTGGAGAATTATTGCTACGTCGCCGCGAGCGGCGACTGCGCCAATGGCGACGACGGGCCGGGCGCGGCGTTCGCCGGGCTGATCCAGCGCTACAGCAACCTCGGCATCATCCACGACCAGACGCAATATGGCGACCAGGGCAGCGTCAAGCTGTCCACGCCGCTCGGCGGCGGCATCAGCAACGACCTGGTCGGCGGTTTCGACGTCAACATCATCAAGCTGATCTATTCCAACGACTTCGGCTCGGACCCGCAGGTCGATGTGGTCAACCCGCGCAGCTTCAATCCCGGCACCTATTTCGACACCCAGGGCATCGCGCCGCGGTTCCGGACCCGCACGCACGAATATAGCGTGTTCGGCGAGGACCGGGTGAAGTTCGGCGATCAGCTGTCGCTCGTCGGTGGCATCCGCGCCGAATGGGACAATGTCGCCCGCTACAACATCACCTACTCCGCCACCGGTGCAGCGCGGGAGACCAACGCTTTCCCGAACGACGGCGACAAGGCGCTCCACAACGTCACCTGGCGGGTCGGCGGCGTCTACCAGCCGGCGCCGACGCTGTCGCTCTACGCGCAGTATGCGACCGGAGTCGATCCGCTGGGGACGCTGACCACCTTCACCACTAACGCGCAGCAATTCTACTTCACCAACGCCACCGGCGATCAGGTCGAGGCGGGGGTCAAGGCGAGCTTCCTCGGCGGCCGCGGCGCGGCGACGCTGGCGGCGTACCGGATCGTCAAGCACAACTTGGTAGCGCAGCGCACGCCGACCAGCCCGGTCGAGCAGGTCGGCCAGCAGTCGTCCAAGGGCATCGAGGCGTCGGTGACGTTAGACCTCGCCGCCGGCTTCGGCATCGACGCCAACGCCACCATCCTCGACGCGCGCTACGACAATTTCGTCAGCGGCGGCACCAACTATACCGGCCACACGCCGCCCAACGTGCCGGAGAGCGCCGGCAATCTGTGGCTGCGCTGGAGCGGGATTGACCGCCTGCAGGCCCGGCTCGGGCTGCGCTATGTCGGCCGCAGCTTCTCGGACGACGCCAACCAGTATCGCGTACCGGGCTATGCGGTGGTCGACGGCTCGGTCAGCTATGCCTTCACTCGCCAGCTCGCGCTGGACGTGCGGTTGTCCAACCTGCTCGACAAGGATTATGCGGTGACCACCTATGCCAACCAGCAGTGGATCCTGGGTCGGCCGCGGTCGGTCGACGTCGCGGTTCGTGCCCGCTTCTAGCCGCGCGCGACGGACGGCGGGCCAGCGGGCAAAGCGCTGGCTCTACGTCACCCATCGCTGGATCGGCATCGCCAGCTGCCTGTTCTTCGCGATGTGGTTCGTGTCGGGGCTGGTGATGATCTATGTGCCGTTTCCGGCGCTGACGCGGGCGGAACGGCTGGCGGGGCTGCCGGCGATCGACTGGAGCCGGGTGCGGGTCGGCCCGGGCGCGGCGCTGGCGGCGATC
>NZ_CAHJXA010000276.1 GCF_903644135.1 Sphingomonas bacterium
GACCGGAGCGGCGACAGCCGGGGCTGCCGGTGCCGCTGCAGGCTGCGCTGCCGGATGACCCAGGATCGCATCCTTGATCGCGCTGAAAACGCTCATGTCCCTGTCCTTCACCAAGCGCCGCTGCGATGATCGAGCGTCGTACGATGGTGGCAACGAAGCGGGCAGTGCGGTGTTCCGGTGAGGAAGAGGATCACGACCGTGCGAGTATCGATCCACACCCACGCCCGCTGCCTGCCTGCACCGCTGGTCGGCGCGGCGATCGGCGCGGCCGCGATCGCGCTGCTGATCGGCGCGGGGCTGCTGATCGATCGCTGGCCGTTCGGCTTCGACCGCTCGATCATCCTGGGCCTGCGCGCCTGGGGCGGGCCGCGCTGGCTGCGCTTCGCGGCGATCGACGTGACCGCGCTTGGCAGCGTCACCGTACTAAGCTTGGTGGTGGCCGCGGTGACGGTGGTGCTGCTCGTCCAACGCTTGTGGCTGACCGCATTGGCGACGGTGATCGCCTGTGCGAGCGTGTCCTGGATGATCGACCTGGCCAAGTGGGAGGTCGCGCGGCCGCGCCCGACGCTCGTGTCGCATCTGGTCGAGGCGGACCATGCCAGCTTCCCGAGCGGCCATGCCGCGGGAAGCGCCGCGATCTACCTGACGCTCGCCGCGCTTGCCTCGCAGGTGACGCCCGACCGGCGGCTGCGGCGCGCGCTGCTGGTCATGGCGATCCTGCTGGCCGGGATGATCGGGTGCAGCCGGGTGTATCTCGGGGTCCACTGGCCGAGCGACGTGCTGGCGGGGTGGAGCTTCGGCACGATCTGGGCGCTGGCGTGGTGGCTGACGACGGCGGGGCTGCGCGCCTCAGTCGGCGGCGAGCCCTAGCAGCCGCTGCGCCGCCTTCAGGTGCGGCGCATCGATCATCCGCCCGTCGAGCTGGAGCGCGCCGGCGCCGGGATGAGCCGCGAACGCCGCAACGATGCGGCGGGCATGGGCGATCTCGGCGGCGGAGGGCGTGAACGCGGCGTTGATGACCGGCACTTGCGCCGGGTGGATCGCCATCATCCCGGTAAAGCCGTCGCGCCGCCCGCGCGCGGCATAGAGCGCCAGCCCGTCGAGATCACGGAAGTCGGGATAGACCGTCTCGATTGCGGCCACCCCCGCGGCATGGGCGGCGAACAGCGTCAGCGAGCGGGTGAGCTGGTACGGCGCGGTGTAGCCGCCATCCGCCTCACGCGCGGTCGACGCGCCGATCGCGGCGGGCAGATCCTCCGCCCCCCAGGTCAGGCCGGCGAGCCGCCCGGCGTACGCAGCATAGCTGCCGAGCTGGAAGATCGCCGCCGGCGTCTCGGTCGCGATCGGTAGTACCGGTATGTCGCCGCTCTCCAGTGCCGTGACGCTGGCCGCGCCCTCCGCCTTGGGCAGGACGATCGCATCGGGCCGGCCCGGCAGCACCGCCGCGAGATCGTCGTCGCTCAGCCCCGATCCGAGCGGGTTGACGCGGACGAACAGTGGCAGACGACGCTCTTCGTTCAGATAAGCGGCGATCGCCCGCCGCGCCTCCCCCTTGCGCTCTGGGACGACCGCATCTTCCAGGTCGAGGATCAGCGCGTCGGCCCCGCTCGCCGCCGCCTTGGCGAAGCGATCGGGCCGGTCACCGGGCACGAACAGCAGCGAGCGCAAGCTCACGCCCGCTCGGCCAGCCGCCGCTCCCAGGCGAGCGCGTCGGCGACGATCGTGTCGAGATCGTCGCGCCCCGGCCGCCACGGCAGTGCCGCCAGGATGGCGCGATTGTCCGCCACCAGCGCCGCCGGGTCGCCGGCGCGTCGACCCTCGTAGCGGCGTTCGATCGTCAGGTTGGTCACCCGGTCGACCGCGTCCAGCACCTGATTGACGGAGAAGCCGCGGCCGTAACCGACATTATAGGTGTGGCTCGCCGTCGGCTCGGCGACCAGCTTTTCCAGCATCGCGACATGCGCGGCGGCGAGGTCGCTGACATGGATATAGTCGCGCACGCCGGTGCCGTCGGGCGTATCGAAGTCGGTTCCGAACACGCCGACACCGCCGCGCTTGCCGATCGCCGCCTCGACCGCGATCTTGATGAGGTGGGTCGCGCCCACCGTGGACTGCCCACTGCGCCCCTGCGGATCGGCCCCAGCGACGTTGAAGTATCGCAGCGCACCATAGTTGAGGGGGTGCGCGGCGGCGACATCGCGCAGCATCGCCTCGCTCATCAGCTTCGACCAGCCATAGGGATTGATCGGCACGGTCGGATCGCCCTCCGCCACCGGCACGCGCGCCGGCGTGCCATAGGTCGCGGCGGTGGAGGAGAAGATGAAGTGCGGCACCCCGGTCGCCACCGCGCTCTCGATCAGCGACCGGGTCGCGGCGGTGTTGTTGCGATAATATTTGAGCGGGTCGGACACCGACTCGGGCACCACCACCGAGCCGGCGAAGTGCATGATCGCACGGACGCCATGTTCGGCGATCACCCCGGCCATCTGCGGGTCCTCGACCGCCATCTCCACCAGCGTCGCGCGCGGGTCGACCGCCCAGGCAAAGCCGGTGACGAGGCTGTCGACCACCACCATCTGATAGCCGGCGTCGAGCAGCGCCAGCACCGCATGGCTGCCGATATAGCCCGCGCCGCCGGTCACCATCACCTTGCCGTCTAGCCTTGCGCCCTCGATCATGCCGCCTCCCGGTTGGCGCAGTCCTATGCGCTTCCTATCTCTGGCGAAAGATCAGGAGGCATTCGATGACGACGGAATATGCGACCATAGCGGGCGGCTGCTTCTGGTGCACGGAGGCGGTGTTCAAGGACGTGATCGGCGTCGAGAGCGTGGAAAGCGGCTATATCGGCGGCCAGGTGCCCAATCCCACCTACAAGCAGGTGTGCGGCGGCGATACCGGCCATGCCGAGGCGATCCGGGTCGGCTTCGATCCCGACCGGCTGAGCTATGGCGACCTGCTCGACGTCTTCTTCGCCACCCATGATCCGACCCAGCTCAACCGCCAGGGTAACGATGTTGGCACGCAGTACCGCTCGGCGATCTTCCCGGCAGACGATGACCAGCGGCTCCAGACGCGCGCGGCGATCGAGCGGGCGGGCGAGACCGCGGCTGGGCCGATCGTCACCACTATTGAGACGCCAAATGGAGTGGGAGCCGAATGGTTTCCCGCAGAGGGCTACCACCAAGATTATTGGGAGACGTCCGGCCGCTCCAACCCCTATTGCATGGCGGTGATCCCGCCCAAGCTCCAGAAGCTGCGCAAGAGCTTCGCCGCGCGGTCGAAGGCGGTCAGCGCGTAGCGGCGCGGGCGAGGCGGTCGTTGATCGCCTCGCCCAGCCCATCGCGCGGGATCGGCGCGACGGCGATGCGGGCGCGGTCGCTGGCGTCGGCGCGGTGAAGCGCAGCGAACAGGTTGGCGGCGGCCTCGACCGGGTTGCCGGCGGCGGACAGTGTTTCGTCACCGGCGACAGGGCCGAAACCTATGAGGTATTCATCGCGGGCGGCGTCGATCACATCGAGGCGCAGCGGTTTGCCCGGTGCATAGTGGCTCGCAAGCTGGCCGGGTGCCACGATCCGTCCCTGCGAAGGCCCGGTGTCGAGACGGCCAGCGCCTGAACCCCGGTTGTCCGGGTTGAGATCGGCGTCGGTGATCGGCCCCGGCCGCAGCACTCGCCTTGCGTGCACGATCGTCGACTCCAGCCCCGCCGCGCATGGCCCGTCGTCGATCACCAGCGGCACCGTGTCGCCCAGGCTGGCGACGACGTGCCCGGCGGTGGTCGGGCTGAGGCCGTTGCTGGCATTGGCCGACGGGGCCGCCAGCGGTCGCCCGCTCGCCGCCAG
>NZ_CAHJXA010000277.1 GCF_903644135.1 Sphingomonas bacterium
AGCCCCTGCGGATCGATCGCGCCCGCGCGGGCGACGCACAGCCGCTGCTGCTGGCCGCCCGACAGGCTGCGGCCGGCGGCGGACAGCCGGTCCTTGACCTCGTCCCACAGCGCGACCCGGCGCAGCGCGCGCTCGACCAGCCCGTCCATCTCCGATCGCGGCACCTTGCGATAGAGGCGGATGCCGAAGGCAATATTGTCGTAGATCGACATCGGGAACGGCGTCGGCTGCTGGAACACCATGCCGACCCGCGCGCGCAGATAGGCGAGGTCGACCGACGCGCGGGTCACGTCGGCGACGCCGTCGCGCGCCTTCAGGCGGGCGATGCTGGCGCGATCGGCGAGCACGTCCTCGCCGTCGAGCAGGACGCGGCCGACCGCGTGCTGACGCGGGTACAGCTCGTAGATGCGGTTGAGGACCCGCAGCAGCGTCGATTTGCCACACCCCGACGGCCCGATCAGCGCGGTGATCGCGTTGCGCTCGACGGCGAGGTCGACGCCGAACAGCGCCTGGGTGCGCCCGTAGAAGAAGTCGAGGCCGCGCGCCTCCAGCACGACGCGCTCGGCCGGCGGCGGGACGATCGCGCGATCGTGGATGACGATGCCGGGCTCGATCATGGCCGGCGCGCGCCTCTGGTGACGAGGCGGCCGGCGACGCTGATCGCCAGCACCGCCGCCGCGATCAGCAGCGCGCCGGTCCACGCCAGCTGCCGCCAGTCGTCATAGCCGCTCAGCGCGAACTGGAAGATCACCGTCGGCAGGCTGGCGATCGGCTGGCTCGGAGAGAAGGACAGGAACTGGTTGCCGAGGCTGGTGAACAGCAGCGGCGCGGTTTCGCCCGAGATGCGTGCGAAGGCGAGCAACGCCGCCGTGACCAGTCCCGCCAGCGCCGAGCGCCAGACGATCCGCCGCGTGACCAGCGCCCGCGTCGCCCCAAGCGCCATCCCCGCCTCGCGCAGCGCGGCAGGTTGCAGCGCCAGCATGTCCTCCGTGGTGCGCGTCACCACCGGCAGAGCGATGATCGCCAGCGCCACCGCGCCGGCCAGCGCCGAGAACCGGCCGACGACATGCGCCACCAGCGCCTCGTACACGAACAGCCCGATCAGGATCGACGGGGCCGACAGCAGCACATCGTTGAGCAGGCGCACGCCATGGCCGAGCGGCGTGCGGCCGCCATATTCGGCCAGCCACGTCCCCGCCAGGATGCCGACGACCAGCGCCAGCGCCATGCCGAGCCCGCACAGCATCAGGCTGCCGAGGATCGCGTTGCGCAGCCCGCCCGGCTCGCCGGGACCGGGAGTGTCGCGCACGAACAAGGCTGGCGTCAGCCCGCCCAGCCCCCGCGCCACCAGCGACCAAAGGATCGCGGCGAGCACGATCAGCGCCACCAGCGCCGCCGCGCCGCACGCGGCCACGAACACGGCGTTGATGATCCGCCGCCGGGTCGCACGCGCGCTGCGGGCGGTCATCGCCGTCCTCGCGCCAGCAACACTCGCGCCGTCGCCAGCACCGCGAAACTGAGCAGGAACAACACCAAGCCGAGCGCGATCAACGCCGAGGCGTGCAGGTCGCTGGTCGCCTCGGCAAACTCGTTGGCGATCGTCGAGGCGATGGTGGAGCCGCTGTCGAACGGCGAGCGCGGCAGGCTGTGCGAGTTGCCGATGATGAAGGTCACCGCCATCGTCTCCCCCAGCGCGCGGCCGAGGCCGAGCATGACGACGCCGACCATTCCCGACCCTACCGACGGGATCGCGATCCGGCGCATCACCTCGAACGAGGTGCACCCCAGGCCATAACCCGCCTCGCGCACTTCGGGCGGGACGGTCAGCAACAGCTCGCGGAACACCGCCGCCATATAGGGCAGAATCATGATCGCCAGCACCATCGATGCGGTCGAGAGATTGGCCCCGTTGGGCGCACCGCGGGTCAGCATCTCCTGCCAAGAACCGGGGGCGGCGCTCATCATCAGCGGCAGCTGGACGTGGCGGGCGAACCACGGCGCGAGGACGAACAGGCCCCACATGCCATAGACGATCGAGGGGATGCCGGCGAGCAGCTCGACCGCGAGGCCGACCGGCCGTGCCAGTCGCGTCGGGCAGAACTCGGTCAGGAATACCGCGATGCCGATCGCCAGCGGCAGGGCGAGCGCCAGCGCCAGCAGCGAGGTGGCGAGCGTGCCCACGATCGCGCCGCCAGCGCCATAGGCGTCGGCCACCGGGTCCCAGGCGGTACTGGTCAGGAACCGGAAGCCGAACGCGTGCAGCGCCGGCCAGCCGCCGACCGCCAGGCTGACCACCACCCCGCCCAGGATCGCCAGCAGGAGCGTCGCTGCACCCGCGCAAAGCGTGCGGAACACGGCCTCGCCGGTTGCGCCGTCGTGGCGCAGGGGTGCCGCCGCGATCATGCTCCCGCGCGGCTCAGAGCGGCACGTAGACCGGCTTGCCGCCGGCGGTGACATCGGCCCATTGCCGGCGGATCAGCGCCTTCACCGGGGCGGGCAGCGGCACATAGCCAAGCTTCGCCGCCACCGCGTCGCCCGACCGGAACGCCCAGTCCGCAAACCCCAGCACCGCCGCGGCGGTCTGCGGATACTCCTGCCGTCGGTGGATCAGCAGGAAGGTCGCGCCGGTGATCGGCCATGCTCCCTCGTCCGGCTGGTCGAGCAGCAGCACGTCGTTGCCCGGCGCAGCGGCCCAGGACGCACCCGCCGCCGCTGCCCCGAAGCTGGCGGCGGCCGGGATCGGGCAATGGCCGGCGCGGTTGCAGACCAGCGCGTGGGTGGCGTTGTTCTGCCGCGCATAGGCATATTCGACATAGCCGATCGCGCCGGTCGTCTGCTTGACGAAGGCGGCGATCCCGTCGTTGCCCTTGCCGCCCAGCCCGGTCGGCCACGCGACCGCCTCGCCCGCACCGACCCTGGCGGCCCACTCGCGGCTGGTCATGGCGAGGAACGAGGTGAGGAGGAACGAGGTGCCCGATCCATCGGAGCGATGCACCACCGTGATCGGCACGCGCGGCAGCCGCAGCTGCGGGTTGGCGCGCTGAACCTCCGGGTCGTTCCAGCGCGTCACCTTGCCAAGGAAGATGTCGGCCAGGATACGACCGTCGAGCTTCAGCCGGCCGGCGCGCAGCCCCGGCAGGTTGATGATCGGCACGACGCCGCCGATCACGGTCGGGAACTGGTACAGCCCCGACGCGGCGAGCTCGGCGGCCTTGAGCGGCCGATCGGTGGCACCGAAGTCGACGGTGCCGGCCCTGATCTGCTTGATGCCGCCGCCCGAGCCGATCGCCTGATAGCTGAGCGGCTGCCCCGTTCGCGCCCGATAGGCCGACGCCCAGGCGGTGTAGAGCGGCGCGGGGAAACTCGCGCCAGCACCGGTGATGGCCGGGACGGCCGCGGCAGCGGCGGCGGTGCTGCCGAGCACAAGAGCGATCGTCCTGATCATGGGTGACCTTCGTTGACGACGCGCGGCCGATCCTGTTTGGTGAGGGAGAAAAGTTACGCTTTTGAGACGGTTGCGCAGCTTGACCGTGCCTTTGTCGGAAACATGGGTTGGGCGGGGTGATCGCGGTCGATCATGCCTTTGTCGTGTCGCTCTTGTCCACCCGCACGAGGGGCGCGCCTTCGCTCACCTGTCCGCCTTCGACCACCTTCAGCTCGGCGACGATGCCGTCGAATGGGGCGAGCAGCGCCTGTTCCATCTTCATCGCCTCCAGCACGACCAAGCGCTCGCCCTTGGCGACCGTCTGGCCGGCCGCCACGGCCACCGCGATTACCCGGCCCGGCATCGGCGCGAGCACGGTACCGTCGGCCGCCTCGGCCAACG
>NZ_CAHJXA010000278.1 GCF_903644135.1 Sphingomonas bacterium
GCGCGTGGCCTGGGCGCGCGTGCGGTCGAGCTGATCGCCGCGCGGGTCGATGGCGTCGATCAGCGTATTGTGATCGGCGCATCGCGCGCGACGCGCGACGCCGTGCATCTCACCCGCATGTTCGCGCTCCGCATCGAGCGGATCGATCCGGGCCTCGGCATCGAGGCGATGCGGATCGTCGCGACCCGCGCCGAACCGCTCGGCGCGACCGCGCTGGGGTCGATGCTGGCAGGCGGGAAGGGCGGGCCTGACCTCGCCGTCACGGTCGATCGGCTCGCCGGTCGGGTCGGCGAGGCGGGCCTGTTCCGCATGACGCCGGTCGAAAGCGACGTGCCGGAACGCGCGGTCGTGCGGATCGGCGCGTTGGACGATGCCGGCACCTGGCCGCGCTGGCGCCGGCCGGCACGGCTGCTTGCACGCCCCGAACCGCTATGGGGCGTGGTCGCGCTGCTGCCCGATGCGCCGCCACGCCGCTTCTCGTGGCGCGGCGACACGCATGTCGTGGTCGCCGGCGACGGGCCTGAACGCATCTACGGGGAATGGTGGCGCCGCGACGGGGAAGTGTGGGCGGTGCGCGATTATTACCGCGTCGAGGCCGAAAGCGGCGGGCGATACTGGCTGTTTCGCCGGGGCGATGGCGTCCAGCCCGCGACCGGCGATCTGAGCTGGTGGATGCACGGGCTGTTCGGCTGATGGCCCCACAGCCCCACTATGTCGAACTCCAGGTCACAACGCATCATTCGTTGCTGCGGGGCGCTTCGTCGCCGAACGAGCTGTTCGCGGCGGCAGCGCTGTTCGGCTATGCCGCGCTCGGCGTCGCCGACTGGAATACGGTCGGCGGTGTGGTGCGCGCCTGGGAGGCGCAGAAGGAAACCAAGGTACGCTTGATCGCCGGCACCCGTGTCGTTCTCGACGATGGCCGATCGCTGCTGCTCTATCCGACCGATCGCCCCGCCTGGTCGCGGCTGACCCGCCTCCTGAGCCTCGGCAAGGGGCGGGCGGGAAAGGGCGGTTGCGCGCTCGGCTGGGCCGATGTCGCGGCGTCGGCCAACGGCATGGTCGCCATCCTGTTGCCGGACGAAGCGGACGCGGCGACCGCCGGCCATCTTGCCGATCTGGCGCGCGCGTTCGGCCCGCGCGCCTATTGCGGCCTCAGCTACCGGCGACGGCCCGACGAACAAATCCGGCTGCATGACCTCGACACTCTGGCGGCGCGATCCGGCGTGCGCGCGGTCGCGCTCGGCGACGTCCTCTATCATGCGCCGGACGCGCGACTGTTGCAGGATGTCGTGACCGCCATCCGCGAACGCACCACGATCGACGCGCTCGGCTTCCGGCGCGAACGTCACGCCGATCGCAATCTCAAGTCTCCGCAGGAAATGGTGCGGCGGTTCGCGGCCTTCCCCGATGCGATCGCCGCGACCGGGGACATCTCCGCCGCCTGCACGTTCGACCTCGGCGAACTCGCATATCAATATCCGCACGAACGGGTGCTGGACGGCCTCACCGCGCACGAGGCGCTGGTGCGCCTGACCGACGAAGCGGCACGGCGCATGTTCTCAGGCGACGTGCCGCAGGCGCACCGCGACCAGATCACGCACGAGCTGCGGCTGATCGAGGAGCTGGGCTATGCGCCCTATTTCCTGACGGTGAACGCCATCGTCGCGGAAAGCCGCAGGCGCGGCATCCTGTGCCAGGGGCGGGGGTCGGCCGCGAATAGCTGCGTGTGCTTCGTTCTCGGCATCACCAGCATCGATCCGATCCGCCACGAACTCCTATTCGAGCGGTTCGTGTCGGGTGAGCGCAAGGAGCCGCCCGACATCGACGTCGATTTCGAACATGAGCGCCGCGAAGAGATCATCCAGTGGATTTACGAGACCTATGGTCGCGACCGCTCGGCGCTGACCGCGGTCGTCCAGCGCTACCGCGCGCGCGGCGCGGTGCGCGATGTCGGCAAGGTGCTCGGCCTGCCCGAGGATTTGACCAAGGCGCTCGGCGGCCTGGTGTGGGGCTGGTCGGTCGAGGGTGTCGGCGAACAGCATCTCGACCAGCTCAACCTCAACAAGTCGGACCGGCGGCTCCGGTTGACGCTCGATCTCGCCCGCAAGCTGATCGGTACGCCGCGCCATATGTCGCAGCATCCGGGTGGGTTCGTGCTGACGCACGAGCGGCTCGACAACCTCGTGCCGATCGAGCCTGCCCGGATGAAGGATCGCCAGATCATCGAATGGGACAAGGACGATATCGACGCCCTGAAGTTCATGAAGGTCGACGTCCTTGGCCTGGGGATGCTCGGCTGCATGAACCGGGCTTTCAACCTGCTGGAGGACGCGAAGGGGGTGCGGGTCGGCATGGCCGATCTCCAGGACGACGATCCGGACGTCTATGCAATGATCCAGAAGGCCGACACCCTCGGCACGTTCCAGATCGAGAGCCGGGCGCAGATGGCGATGCTGCCGCGCATGAAGCCGGCGCGCTTCTATGACCTGACGATCGAGGTGGCGATCGTCCGCCCCGGCCCAATCCAGGGCGACATGGTGCATCCCTATCTGCGTCGGCGCGAGGGTCTGGAGCGTCCCGAATATCCCAAGCCCGAGCTGCGCGCGGTGCTGGAAAAGACCCTGGGCGTTCCGCTGTTCCAGGAACAGGCGATGAAGGTCGCGATCGTCGGCGCGGGGTTCACGCCCGCAGAGGCCGATCAACTCCGTCGCGCGATGGCGACGTTCAAGATCACGGGCGGGGTCAGCCATTTCTACGACAAGCTGGTCGAAGGCATGGTGGCACGCGGCTATCCGCGCGATTTCGCCGAACGGACCTTCAAGCAGATCGAGGGATTTGGCTCCTACGGTTTCCCCGAGAGCCACGCCGCCAGCTTCGCCAAAATCGCCTACGCGTCGTGCTGGATGAAGCATCATCATCCCGACGTCTTCTGTGCGTCGCTGCTCAATGCGCAACCGATGGGCTTCTACGCGCCGGCACAGGTCGTCGGCGATGCCCGCAGTCACGGCGTCGAGGTGCGGCCAGTCTGCATCAATGCCAGCCGGTGGGACTGCACGCTCGAACCGGGGCAGGGCCGCTATCTGGCGGTGCGCCTCGGCCTTCGACAGGTGAGCGGCCTGGCGAACGTCCACGGCGCCACAATCGTCGCGGCACGCGGGATTGCGCCGTTCGGGTCGGTCGAGGAAGTCTGGCGGCGATCGGGCGTGCCGCGCAGCGCGATCGAGCGACTGGCCGAGGCCGATGCCTTTCTCCGGCTCGGCGAGGATCGCCGGCAGGGGCTGTGGAAGGTGCGGGGTCTCGGCGAGGCACCGCTGCCGCTGTTCGTGGCGGCCGACGCGCGCGAAGCCGCCTTCAGCCCCGAAGGGATCGAGCCCGACGTCGCGCTCACGCCGATGACTGACGGGCGCGAAGTGGTCGAGGATTACCGCGCCCTCCAGCTCTCGCTCCGCGCGCATCCCCTGACGTTCCTGCGCGACGAGTTGACCCGCGCCGGCGTCGTCCGCTGCGCCGATCTCGCGTCACTGCGTGACGGTCGGCGGGTGAAGGTGGCCGGGCTGATCCTCGTCCGCCAGAAGCCAGGCAGCGCCAAGGGCGTACTGTTCATCACCATCGAAGATGAAACGGGCGTCGCCAACGGCATCCTCTGGCCCGATCGGTTCGAGGCGCAGCGCCGCACCGTCATGACCGCGCACATGGTCACGCTCGCCGGTCGCGTGCAGCGGGAAGGGGAGGTGATCCACGTCATCATCGACACCCTGACGGACGAGGCGGCCATGCTCTCGCGGATCGGCGGCATGGCGATGCCGCATAATACCGGCCGGGG
>NZ_CAHJXA010000279.1 GCF_903644135.1 Sphingomonas bacterium
CGGGCGCGGATCGCGCTGGTGCTCGGCGCGGGCGGCGCGGCGCTCTTCTATGGCGACGCGATCATCACTCCGGCGCTGTCGGTGCTGTCGGCGATGGAGGGGCTGCGCACCATCCCCAATATGGCCGCGGTGTTCGACGAGACGACGGTGCGGGCCTTGACCATTGGCATCCTGGTCGGCCTGTTCGTGATCCAGGCGCGCGGCACGGCGCAGGTGTCGCGGCTGTTCGGGCCGATCTGCATCCTGTGGTTCCTGGCGATCGCCGCGCTGGGGGTGTGGCACATCGCCGACGAGCTTTCGATCGTGCGCGTCTTCCTGCCCTGGTATGGCATCGAGCTGCTGGCGACGCACGGCACCACCGGGTTGTTCGTGCTGGGCGCCGTGTTCCTGACCGTTACCGGGGCGGAGGCGCTGACCGCCGACATGGGGCATTTCGGGCTGAAGCCGATCCGGCTCGGCTGGTTCCTGCTTGCCTTTCCGGCGCTGGCGCTCAACTATCTCGGCCAGGGGGCGTTCGCGCTCGCCTCGCTGGAGCGCGCGGCGGCGGCGCATCGGGTGTTCACCAACGACGACTGGTTCTTCCTGATGGCCCCGGCGAACCTCCGGCCGTGGCTGGTGGTGCTGGCCGGTGCCGCCACCGTCATCGCCAGTCAGGCGGTGATCACCGGGGCGTTCTCGCTGACCCAGCAGGCGGTGCAGCTGGGGCTGTTGCCGCGGCTGCGGCTGCGGCAGACCTCGGCCGATTTCGCCGGACAGATCTACCTGCCGGCGATCAACTGGCTGCTGCTGGCGGGCGTGCTGGTGCTGGTGGCGCAGTTCCGCACCTCGTCCGACATGGCCGCCGCCTATGGCATCGCCGTGACTGGCACGATGGTGATCACCACCTGCCTCGCCTATCTCGTCGTGCGGCACAGCTGGCATTGGTCGCGCGGACTGGCGGTGGCGGTGATCCTGCCGTTCCTGGCGCTCGACTGCGTGTTCTTCGGCGCGAACGTGCTGCGCGTGGTCGAAGGCGGCTGGGTGCCGCTGGCGGTCGCCGCCGCAATCGGCCTGCTGGTGGCGACCTGGGTGCGCGGGCGCGGCATCGTCCGCCGCTTCGAGGGCGAACAGGCGGTACCGCTCGCCGACCTCGCCGCCGCGCTCGCCAAGCGCCCGCCGGAGCGGGTGGCGGGAACGGCGGTGTTCCTGACCGGCAATCCCGATGCCGCGCCGGGCGCGCTGCTCCACAACCTCAAGCACAACAAGGTGCTGCACGAAAAGAACGTCGTGGTCTCGGTCCGCACCGCCGACCGGCCGGCCGTCGAGCCGGAGCATCGCCGCGAGGTGAAGCGGATCGACGACAATTTTACCGTCGTCCTGCTGCGCTACGGCTTCATGGAGCAGCCCGACGTACCCGCTGACCTGGGCATGGGCGGCAAGGGCGAGCGGCGCGGGCTCGACCCGATGCGCACCAGCTTCTTCATCGGCCGCAACACGCTGAAGCCCGATCCCGAACAGGGGATGCCGCTGTGGCAGGACCGATTGTTCATGTTCCTCCAGCGCAATGCCAGCGACCCGACCGAATTCTTGCGCATCCCGCCGGGCAAGGTGCTGGAACTGGGCGAGCAGGTGTCGGTCTAGCCGACCGGCACGACCAGTCCCAGCCGTTCGCCAGCGCTGCGTGGCAGGGTGAACTCGACATCGCGGTTGGCGAAGTCGATCTTCACGCGGCGGAACAGCCGCAGCGCATCCATCCCCAGCATCAGCGCCGGCCGGCTGGTGAGGCCGAAGCGGTGGAACGGCGTCGCGTCGGCGATCGCGACCGGTACGTTGGCGAGGCCGATGCCGCCGATCGTCAGGTCGCTGACCAGATACGCCTGCGCCTCCAGCGTCAGGCCAGTGACCGAGATCGACGAGGTCGGCCCGAGCGGTCGCGCCCGGCCCGCCATCATCGCCAGCAGCGCCGGATTGCCGACCGTCATCGCCGCGCCGGTGTCGATCACCACCGCGATCCGCTTGCCCCGCCAGCGTGCGTCGGTGACGATCAGCTGGCCGAACAGCGGACGCGCGACGACCACGATCTCGCCGCCATGGCTGCCGGCGACCACCCGCCGCTTGCGCGATGGCCGCACCGTCATCGCCGACCGGTCGAAGTCGATGTCGATGCTGTGACCCTGCAGCGTGTCGATGCCGAGCATCCCCGCCGCGCCGATGTTGCGCGCCTCCAGCAGCGGCGCGGTGATGGTCGGCTGCACCAGCGTGCTGACGCTGAGCTGCGGGATCAGCACCGAGCCGACCGCGCTCGGCCCGGTCATCGCGACCACGCGCAGCTCCGGTCCCGGATCGAGGCCGAGCTGCGCCGCCAGCTGCCGCGAGACGACGGTGCGCTCGGCACCAGTGTCGATGATGAACGGCCAGGGTCCATGGCTGCCGATCGAGACCGGCACGGTCATCCGGTCCTGCGACGTGCCGAGCAGCAGCGCCGTTTCGGTCACCGTATCGCCGGCAGGATCGCTCGCCACGGGCGCAATCGGGACCGCGACCTGCTGCGCCGTCAGCGGACCAGGCACAAGCAACAGCATCGCCGCCAACAAGACGCGCCTTCTCTCCATTGCCGGAGGATGCGCCTGATCGGCCGGAACGACAACGAAAAAGCCGCAAACCTCTCGGCTGCGGCTCGTGACGGATCAATCGTCGGCCAGCCCGGTGCCCGGGCCGCCGCGCGGCTTACTTGATCTTGGCTTCCTTGAACTCGACATGCTTGCGCACGACGGGATCATATTTCTTGAAGCTCAGCTTCTCGGTCTTGGTCCGCGGGTTCTTCTTGGTGACGTAGAAGAAGCCGGTGTCGGCGGAGCTGACGAGCTTGATCTTGACGGTGGTCGGCTTGGCCATGAGCCCTATCCTGCGATGGTGAGGAAACGGCGGCACGCGCCACCGCTCAATCAGCGGTCGCGCATGGCCCAACCGGGTGGCCGAGTCAATCGCGCGCGCCTTAACGCGGTTTTCACGACAGCGGGTGCAGCCATGTCCGTAACGACAGACAGGAGGGCATGATGCTGGAGGGCAGGATGGCGGCAGGCGACGGCGCGAGCGGAGCGATCGAAAGCGTCAGGGCGGACCTCGCCGCCCGGATCGCTGCGATCGACGGCCGTGCCCCTTACGCGATGGCGCGAGACCTGGCCCCGGATGTCGACGCGATCCGGGTGATAGCGCATCGTCACGGCCTCAACCCTGCGGTGACCGTTGCGCATTTCCTCGACTGGGCGCTGTCGCACGGCGAGCGCGGCACGTTGCTGCACGGCTGGCTGGCGATGCTGAGCGATGCGGTGGCGAGCGAGCGGCAGGACGTCGCCGCCTGCGACGCGTTCGCCGCCGCCTGCTCGGTCCGGCTCGCCGCCGCGTGAGAGATTAGTCGCCGATGGACGCGCTGATGGCGGCGCTGGTCGCTGCGGTGCTGGCCGGCATCGGTGACAAGCCGGCATGGCTCGCCGCCATCCTTGCCGATCGGTACCGCCGTCCCGGCGTGGTGATCGCCGCGGCGGTGCTGGCGCTGGCGGCCGCGAGCGGGCTCGCCGCGACCTTCGGTGGCGTGCTCGGCCCCAGGTTCGCCGGAGGCCAAGCAGTTGATGCTGGCCCTGGCGCTGCTACTGCAGGGCGGCGGCGCGCTGGGTCGAGTCAAGTCGCCCGAGCGGCTCGATACCTGGCGGATCGGCGCGTTCGCGACCTCGCTGCTGGGGCTGTTCATCCTGGCGTTCGGCGACGGCGTCCAGTTCGTGGTGCTGACGCTGGCCGCGCGCACGCCGCTGCCGTGGCTGGCGGCGGTCGGCGGCGCGGCCGGCA
>NZ_CAHJXA010000280.1 GCF_903644135.1 Sphingomonas bacterium
CCGGGCCGGCATGGATCGCCTGCGCCGCCGCTTCTGGGGTCACCACCGGCTTGGTGACGCCGCGCTTGCGGACGGTGGTGGCATAGACGTGCGCGCAATCGGCCACCGCTGCCGCAACGTCGTCGAACACCGCCGCCCGTTCCAGCACCACGTCCGCTCCCGAAGCGGCCGGACCCGCCTGCGGGTTGGGCCAGCCGTCGCGCGGGGCGACGAGGCGCAGCTCGACCAGCCCGAAATTGAGCATCGCCCGCGCCGCCTTGCCGATATTCTCGCCCAGCTGGGGACGCACGAGGACGATGACCGGCGGCAGGCTCACTCGCGTGTGGCATCCTCGACCGCGCCGGCGAACGCCTCGAAGTCGCGCGCCTCGCTGAAGTCGCGATAGACGCTGGCGAAGCGGATATAGGCAACCGAGTCGAGCGCCTTCAGCCCTTCCATCACCAGCTCGCCGATACGCTTGGACGAGGTCTCGCCCTCGCCGGAGGTTTCGAGCTGGCGCTGGATGCTGCTGACCAGCCGCTCCACCCGCGCGGGGTCGATCGACCGCTTGCGGGTGGCGATCGCGATCGAGCGGAGCAGCTTGTCGCGATCGAACGGTTCGCGCTTGTTCTCGTTCTTCAGGACGACGATCTCGCGCAGCTGGATGCGCTCAAAGGTGGTGAAGCGCGCCGCGCACCCCTCGCACTGCCGCCGCCGCCGGATCGCCGCCCCGTCGTCGGTGGGGCGGCTGTCCTTCACCTGGCTGTCGTCATGGCCGCAATAGGGGCAGCGCATCGAGCGTGATCAGGCCTTCTTGCCCCGGACATAGCCGATGCCGGCCCCGACGGTCGCGCCGATGATCGGCCCCACGAACGGCAGCGGAATAGCGATTACCGCACCCAGCGCGGCCCATTTCGCCATGCTCTTGCCCAGCTGCGGATTGTTCTTGATGTCCTCGAACGCCATGGTCTTCATCCTTCGTAGATCGGAAAGCGCGCGCACAAGGCCCGCACCCTGGCTCTAACGTCCGCCTCCACCGCGGGGTCCCCCGCCTCGCCGTTGGCGGCGAGCCCGTCGAGCACGTCGGCGACCATGTGGCCGATCTCGCGGAACTCGCCGGGGCCGAAGCCGCGGGTGGTGCCGGCGGGGCTGCCGACGCGGATACCGCTGGTCTTGACCGGCGGCAGCGGGTCGTTGGGGATGCCGTTCTTGTTGCAGGTGATGCCCGCGCGCTCCAGCGCCTCGTCGGCGTCGCGACCGGTGATGCCGAGCGGGGTGAGGTCGATCAGCGCCAGATGCGTGTCGGTGCCGCCCGACACCACGTCGCTGCCGCGCTCCTTGAGGGTCGCCGCCAGCACCTTGGCGTTCTCCACCACCGCGGCGATATAGCCCTTGTAGCCGGGGCGCAGCGCCTCGCCGAACGCCACCGCCTTGGCGGCGACGACGTGCATCATCGGGCCGCCCTGCAGCCCTGGGAACACCGCCGAATTGATCTTCTTGGCGATTGCCTCGTCGTCGGTCAGGATCATGCCGCCACGGGGCCCGCGCAGCGTCTTGTGGGTGGTGGTGGTGACGACATGGGCATGGCCGATCGGGCTCGGGTGCAGCCCGGCGGCGACGATGCCGGCGAAGTGCGCCATGTCGACCAGGAAATAGGCATCGACCTTGTCGGCGATCGCGCGGAAGCGGGCGAAGTCGATGGTCCGCGGATAGGCGGAGCCGCCGGCGATGATCAGCCTCGGCCGGTGCTCGACGGCGAGCGCCTCGACCTGATCATAGTCGATCAGGTGAGTGTCGGCGGTGACGCCATACTGGACGGCGTTGAACCATTTGCCGCTCATCGACGCGCGTGCGCCATGGGTCAGGTGGCCGCCAGCGTCGAGGCTCATGCCCAAAATGGTCTCGCCCGGCTTGACCAGCGCCAGCATCACCGCGCCATTGGCCTGTGCGCCCGAATGGGGCTGGACGTTGGCGTGAGCGCAGCCGAACAGCCGCCTCGCACGCTCGATCGCCAGCGTCTCGACTTCGTCCGACGGCGCGCAGCCCTGGTAATAGCGCTTGCCCGGATAGCCTTCGGCATATTTGTTGGTGAACACCGACCCTTGCGCCTCCAGCACCGCGCGCGACACGATGTTCTCCGACGCGATCAGCTCGATCTGGGTCTGCTCGCGGGTCAGCTCGTGCGCGACGCCGGCGAACACCGCCGGATCGGCTTCGGCCAGGCCCGTGGTGAAGAAACCATCCGGCTGAACATCGTGCAGGTGGCGCGGCTGGGTGCTCATCGGTGAGGGTCCTGGCAGGATCGACGGGTGTGCGGCCTGTACCGCGGGGGGTCGCAAATGGCCACCCTGATCGCCGATCTTGACTTTCGCGTCATTTGCAGGCAATAGGCCGGGATCGAGGCGTTTGCAGCGTGATCGCGTCCCCGGCCCACAAAGGGTAGGATGTCGAGCTCCGCTTCGGTCAATTCCAGGCTCTCCTATCACGCGGGGTGTCATTCTCCCCCGCCACCCGTGCGCCCAGCGCGCGTGGCCGTCCAAGGTATTTCCATGTCCTTTTCCGACCTCGGCCTCGCCGAACCTCTCGTCCGCGCGCTCGAAGCCAAGGGCTATGCCGAGCCCACGCCGATCCAGCGCGACGCCATCCCCCTGATCCTCGAAGGCCGCGACCTGCTCGGCATCGCCCAGACCGGCACCGGCAAGACCGCCGCGTTCGTGCTGCCGTCGATCCAGCGCCTCGCCGCCGCCGACAAGCGCGTGCTGCCGACGCATTGCCGGATGCTGGTCCTCGCGCCGACGCGCGAGCTCGCCAGCCAGATCGCCGACAATGCGCGCGGTTATGGCAAATTCTCCAAACTGTCGGTGGCGACCGTGTTCGGCGGCACCAGCATCAACAAGAACCGCCAGGACCTCAGCCGCGGCGTCGACATCCTGGTCGCGACGCCCGGCCGGCTGATCGACCTGATCGAACAGGGTTTCCTGACCCTAGCGATGGTCGAGATCCTGGTGCTCGACGAGGCCGACCAGATGCTCGACCTCGGCTTCATCCATGCCCTCAAGCGCATCGTCAAGATGCTGCCGAGGAAGCGCCACACGCTGTTCTTCTCGGCGACGATGCCGACCTCGATCCGCGAGCTGGCCGACCAGTATCTGCACGAGCCGGCGACCGTGTCGGTGGTGCCGGCGGCGACCACCGCCGAGCGCGTCGACCAGACCGTCACCCTGGTCAACCAGGCCGAGAAGCAGGCGCTGCTGACCCTCGTGCTGCGCGATCCGGCGGTCGAGCGCGCGCTCGTGTTCACGCGCACCAAGCATGGTGCCGATCGCGTTGTGAAGCTGCTGGCCGGCAACGGCATCGCGTCGAATGCGATCCATGGCAACAAGAGCCAGGGCCAGCGCGAACGCGCGCTTGCCGAATTCAAGTCGGGCAGCGTCAAGGTGCTGATCGCCACCGACATCGCCGCGCGCGGCATCGACGTGTCGGGCGTCAGCCATGTCGTCAACTTCGAGCTGCCCAACGTGCCCGAGCAATATGTCCATCGCATCGGCCGCACCGCGCGCGCGGGTGCCAGCGGCATCGCCATCGCCTTCTGCGCCGAGGACGAGCGGACCTATCTGCGCGATATCGAGCGGCTGACCCGGCAGAAGATCCCGCAGGTCGCCTTGCCGGCCGACTTCCGCAACCAGGCGGAGGCGCTGAAGGCGGCGCGGGTCAAGGCGATCGGCAACGATCCCGCCCCGCGCGAGGAGCGCCCGCGCCACAAGATGCTCAGCCGGGGCGGGAGCCTGTACTCCCGGCTGGCCCTGGGCCTGGACCTCCACGACGTCACCGGTGGCTACCG
>NZ_CAHJXA010000281.1 GCF_903644135.1 Sphingomonas bacterium
GGCGCATGTCGAGAACGGCCGGCCGGCGATCGACCGCCTCGTCGCCGCGGTCGATTGCGGGCGGCTGGTCAACCCCGACCTCGTCCGCCAGCAGGTCGAGGGCGGGTTGCTGTTCGGCATGGCGCAGGCGCTGGGCGTCGCCACCGGCCATGCCGGCGGGCTGGCGACGGTGCGCGGCTTCGATGCGCTGGGCCTGCCGGCGCTCGACGACACGCCCGACATCACCGTGGAGCTGATCCGCAGCGACGAGGCACCGGGCGGCGCGAGCGAGATCGGCGTGCCCGCCGTCGCCCCGGCGATCGCCAACGCATTGGCGAGCGTGACGGGTCGCCGCTGGCGCTCGCTTCCGCTACTCGCACCGGCATGACCTTACCCAACAGCCATCCGGCCATCCCCGCGCCGCGTGTCGGCGTCCTCCTCATCAATCTTGGCACGCCCGATGCCGCCGAGCCGCGCGCGGTGCGCCGCTATCTCACCGAGTTCCTGTCCGACCGCCGCGTGGTGGAGATCCCGCAGATCGTCTGGCAGCCCATCCTGCGCGGCGCGATCCTGACCACCCGGCCCAAAAAGTCCGCGCACGCCTATCGCCAGGTGTGGACGGAGGGCGGCTCGCCGCTCGCCGCCGTCACCCGCGCGCAGAGCGAGGCGCTGGCCGGCGCGTTCGGCGAGGCGGTGCTGGTCGACTGGGCGATGCGCTATGGCCGGCCGTCGATCGGCGACCGGCTGACCGCGATGCAGGCGGCGGGATGCGAGCGCATCCTGCTTGCGCCGCTCTACCCGCAATATTGCGCGGCAACAACCGCGACCGCCAACGACAAGGCGTTCGCGCATCTGGCGGCGCTGCGCTGGCAGCCGGCGATCCGCACCCTGCCGCCTTACTACGATCACCCGGTCTATATCGACGCGCTGAAGGCATCGGTCGAGGAGCAGCTGGCGGCCTTGCCCTTCACTCCCGACGCGGTTCTCGCCAGCTTCCACGGGATGCCGCAGCGGACGTTGCAGCTCGGCGATCCCTATCATTGCCACTGCCGCAAGACCGGACGGCTGCTCGCCGAGGCGCTGGCCCCGACCCTGGCGGGACGCGAGTTGCTGGTCAGCTTCCAGTCGCGCTTCGGCCGCGCCAAGTGGCTGGAACCGGCGACCGACACGATGCTGGCGGCGCTGCCGGCGCGGGGGGTGAAGAAGGTCGCGATCGTCGCGCCCGGCTTCTCCGCCGATTGCGTCGAGACGCTGGAGGAACTGGCGATCCGCGGCCGCGAGACCTTCCTCGACGCTGGTGGCGAGGCGTTCGCGGCGCTTGAGTGCCTCAACGCCTCGCCGACCGGCATCGCCATGCTGCGCAGCATTTTAGCACAAGAGCTTGCGGGCTGGGTCGACGCGCCATAGCGTCGGGCGACAATCAGGAGAGGCACATGGCACGGGTAGCGATCGTCACCGGCGGCACGCGCGGCATCGGCGAGGCGATCTGTCTCGCCTTGCGCGACATGGGCATGACCGTCGCCGCCAACTATGCCGGCAACGCCGACCGCGCGGCAGCCTTCACCAAGGCGACCGGCATCCGTGCGTTCCGCTGGGACGTTTCCGATCACGACGCCTGTCAGGCAGGCTGCACCGAGGTCGCCGAGACGCTGGGGCCGGTGGACGTACTGGTCAACAATGCCGGCATCACCCGCGACGGCACGATCATGAAGCTGAGCTACCAGGCGTGGAAAGAGGTGATCGACACCAATCTCGGCGGCTGTTTCAACATGGCCAAGGCGGTGTTTCCCGGGATGCGCGCGCAGAATTGGGGGCGGATCGTCAATATCGGTTCGATCAACGGCCAGGCCGGGCAATATGGCCAGGTCAACTATGCCGCCGCCAAGTCGGGCATCCACGGCTTCACCAAGGCGCTGGCGCAGGAGGGTGCGCGGGCAGGCGTGACGGTCAACGCAATCGCACCGGGCTATATCGACACCGACATGGTTGCGGCGGTGCCGGGCGAAGTGCTGGAGAAGATCGTCGCGCGCATCCCGGTTGGACGGTTGGGACAAGCGCAGGAGATCGCGCGAGGGGTGGCGTTCCTGTGTTCGGAGGAGGGCGGCTTCGTGACCGGATCGACGCTGAGCATCAACGGCGGGCAGCATATGTACTGACGGGCGCAGGCGAGCGTGCCGCGAGCCGGTGCGCAGCGCGCAGCGGCCCGTTACGGCCGGCGGGTCGGCTGTGGCCGAACCCGTCCGACGTCACGACGGCGGCTTTGCCCCTATCCCAGATAACAAGAGGGCTGACTCTCTTGCGAGAGCCAGCCCTCCGTCCTCGATACGCTACGCGAGGACCACTCACTGCCTGCTGCGGCGGCACCGGCCGTTCGGCCTGCGCCCTGCCGGTCGTCAGCGGCAGTATTCCGGATTGCTGGATTTCTCGACCGCGTGCCCGGCGAGCGCGCCGGCTCCCGCGCCGAGCACCGTGCCGACGGCCCGGTCGCCCCGCCCGGCGATGCCATGGCCAAGCAGACCGCCGGCCAGCGCGCCCAGGATGGTGCCGGTCGAGCCGTTGCTGCACCGCCGATCGCCGCGCGCGTCATAGCCGCGGCCATCGTAACGGCGCGGGTCATACCCACGCTGATCGTAACCGCGCCGGTCGTCGCGATAGCCGCGTTCGACCTGGTAATAGCCGTCGCGCGCATAATCCTGCTGGCGGTAGTCGTCGCGGTAGGGCTGCTCGTAACGCGGCTCGGGATAGCCATAGCCGTAGCGCTGCGCGCCGGCGGCCGGCGCGAGCGCGATGCTCGCCAGAGTAAATGCAGCGGCGACGAGCGGCTTGATGGTCATGACCCGGCTCCCGTATCGGCAGCCGGCGCGATTGCCGTCCGTCGATGGAGAGGGTCTAGGCGACTCGCTTTGAGCCAACCCTGAATGACGTCGTTATCGCGCGTTCAGGCAGCCGCAGGGCAGGCGCGACGGGCCCATGGCCAAACGGCCATCGGCGTCCGTCAGCGATGAGCGTTGTCGGCCAGTAGCCGAACGGTCAGGCGGCAGCCGCGCCGATCTTCTTGACCACGTCGCGCTTCAGCCGGCGCGCGCGCAGCGAGAGCTTGTCGTCGCCGGTCTTGACCAGCCAGTTGTCGAGGCCGCCATTATGCTCCACCGAGCGCAGCCCATGCGTCGACACCCGCAGCCGCACGCTCTTGGCGAGCGCGTCGGAGATCAGCGTCACGTTCTGCAGATTGGGCAGAAAGGTGCGCTTGGTCTTGTTGTTGGCGTGGGAAACATTGTTGCCCACCTGCCGGCCCTTGCCGGTCAGTTCGCAAATGCGCGACATGCGTTGGTCCTTCGAGTCGAATCTTGGTTCGCAGGCTGAGCCCAGGAAAGCGCGTGTCGATACGCGCGGGAGGCACCGGCGTCAACCGCTCCGGCTGGCGGCCGATGCAACCGCTTGTGTATTCGCGGCGTTGTTACGGCTACGAACTGTTAGTCGCGAAAGGGTTTGTCGATGCGTGCCTTGTTGACCTTGCTGGGGATCGCGATCCTGGTCGCCGTGGTGTTGATCTATCTGGGCTTCATCAATGTCGGCCAGACCCGGCCGGGCGTCGTTCAAGCACCGCAATTCCATGCCGATGTTGGCAAGGTGACGCTGGGCACCGAGAACAAGACGGTGGAGGTGCCGACGCTCAGCGTGCAGAAGCCCGCCGCCACCCCGACCGCGACGCCGCAGCAATAGCTTTACCGGTCCGGGCGACCGGGGCAGGACGGCGGCGATGTTCCCCGTCCCCGCCCCCATGCGCGCCGCGCTGGACGCAGCGCGCCAGGCCGCCGCCGCCGGGGAAGTGCCGGTT
>NZ_CAHJXA010000282.1 GCF_903644135.1 Sphingomonas bacterium
CGCGCTCTGCTGTGTCGGCGCGCAATACCTTCAGCAGCCGGTCGCGGTGTTCGCCGACGTACGTCGGGTGTTGACGCGGGACTCCCCGTTCATCGTCAGCTTCTCGAACCGTTGCTTCCCGAGCAAGGCTGTCGCCATCTGGCAGTCCCTCGACACGAACGGGCACGCCGCGCTGATCCGGCTCTACCTCGAGCGCGCGGGCTTCCGCGGAATCACGGCCGAATGGCTCGCCGATGGTCGTACGGGCGACCCCCTGGTAGCGGTCGTCGGCCGGGCCTGACTACCAGAAACGGCTCCCGGGAATGCCCTTGAACGGGCCGGCGAGGTCGGAGAAGATCGAGCCGCCGTAAAGCCGCCGGGCTGGGGAACGACCGCTTCGCCGTCGACAAGCATGCATCAAACGGCGCGGCGTAGAAGGCGACATGATCGCGCAAGGCTGCCATCGGTGTCGGATTGTCGTCGACCCAGCCGAGAGCATCATTCGCGCCCAGATCGTCTCGCCCAAACCGGCGGCCCGCTTTACGCTTTACAGTGCTCGCCGCAACGCAACGAAGAACCAATGCGGCGTATTATGGGGCCAAAATTGTGTTGAGTTTTATCATTGCAGGTTGTTACTTGTGGTGAACAAACATGGAACGCGGATGCAGCTAAGTGATTGATTTTGTTGATTTATACCGGACTCTTAATCAGCGGGTCCTTGGTTCGAGCCCAAGTGCGTCCACCATACCCTGCCGCCGCCGGATCAGAACGCCAGATAGGGTCCGTTGACGGTGCCGGCTGGCCTGCCCTCGATCGCGGTATAGACGGTTCGCCCGAAGAAGAACGGGATGCCGAAGTCGAAGCTGTTGGCGAACGGGAGCGGCGGCTTGACCAGGGTGGGATTGATGCCCAGCCCCGGCGCGACGTCCGACGTCGCCGGTACGTTCAGCGGACTGTAGAGCGTGAACGCCCCGCTCGCCGTCGCGCCGTTGGTCGCCGTTAACAGCGGCGACAGCAGCAGCGGCGCGGTCGGGCAGTAGAAGGCGATGAGGTCGGCCGTGGTGCACGGGTTCAGCGTCGTGTCGATGAAGAAATAGTCGTTGCTGCCGGTGTCGAGGAAGCTCTGGGTCAGCGCCTTGCCCTTGTAGGTGGCGGTCAGCACGCCAGCGCCCAGCCGGTTCCCCGAGCTGGTCACCGGCAGGATGTTGGCCGCCGCCAGCGCATTGTCGGCCTGGGTGCCGATGCCGAACGTCACGGTGCCGGTCAGCGACGCCACTCCGCGCTGCGGCACCGACGGCAGGGTGATGACCGTGCCGTTATTGTCGGTGGCGAACGCCGCCACCGGGTTGGGCAGTTGCTGGAACGGCGCCGCGGCGCTGGCGGTGCGGCTGATGATGCCGGCGCAGCCGCCGGTGGGGCAGTCGTAGTAGATCGCCGCCGACGAGCCGCCCGCCACCGTGCAATAGCTGCCGCAATCGGTGGTCGTCGTACCGACGCCGAGGATGCCGTTGGCCCCGAAATCCTGCACCGTGGTGATGGAGGTGCCGCCGCCCGCGGAACAGCCGGCGGGCACGCTGGCAAAGGTACCGGTGTCGCCGATCACCTGCAGCGGCATCCCGGCCACCTTCTCGCCGGCGATGGCGAAGTCGCCGGTCCGCACCGAGCCGAAGGCGTAGGAATTGACGTATTGATAGCATTCGCCGACCGCATTGCTGGCCGGGTCGCTCTCGGCCGGCAGCGCCGCCAGCAGGCTGGCATTCAGCACCGGCTGGATGATGCGCAAACCCACCGAGCCGGTGTCAAGGATGACATGGTCGATCGTCTGGCAATTGGTGGTCGACCCAGGTGCGCACAGGGTAATCGTGACATAGGGCTCGTTGAACGCGGTATAGGCGTTCGTGCCGGTGTTGAGCGCAGCGGGACCGGCATCGAGCGTCACGACCGCGGTGTTGGCGGTGGCGGTGGCCGTCGCCGTCGCAGTGGGCGTAGGGGTCGGGGTCGGCGTCGCTGCGGTCGTCGCCGTGACGACCGGCACCGTGCTCGTCGTGTCGCCGCCGCCGCAGGCTGCGAGCGCCAATGCCGCCAGCAGGCCGGCCAGATGCGCCGCGATCCTCATGGCTGCGGCAGGTCGCTGGCAGCAAAGCCGGCGGGTGCGAGCGAGGGCACGAACGCCACCCCACGGAACCAGCCCATATGGCCGCTCGACTGGATTTGGAGGTCGGCCTGGTTCACCTCGGACGGATGCCGCAGCGAGTGCATCTGCCGGCCGGTGGCGATGCTGCTCGCCTGGAACGTCGCGAAATACTGCCCCAGAAGCGTGCGCAGGTCGGGCTTGCCCGGCCCGGACCAAGTCACCGCGAACACCGCGCCGCTGGCGTTGGTGAACTCGCGGACGCTGCCGCTGTTGAGCCGGGTCAGCTCGTGCCGGGTGTAGCGACCCATCGCGACCGAGTTCATCCGCGCCGCCATCCGCCCCTTGTCGGCCGCGACGCTCGCCGCTCCGCCGCCAAGCTCCGCCTGCACCACCGCCGGGCAGAGCAGTGCCGCCGCCCAGATGAAACCGGGAACCACCCGCATGATCATCAGATCCTCCAGCGTCGATGTCCGACTTCGCCGCTGTTGATCGCAGCGCAAATTGACAACGATGTTACCCTGATATGGCCGACGATGCTGTCGCCAGGGTGAACGGCGGCTGACATCTCGGCTATCGGTGCGCACAGCCGGAGCCGAGCGAATAGATCTGGATGAGCCCGTCGGTGCGATAGCGATCGCCACCGCCGTTGCGATGCCATTTGCCCGGCGGCAGGCGCGACGATTCGGTGCCGAGCAGGCGAGCGCCGCTTGCGGTCACCAGCGTGCCGATCGCCGCTCGCTCGGCATCGACGTCGCGGCCGATATGATGAGTGATCTGCAGCGTGAACAGCGACAGGCCGACGCCGCGGTCATAGGTCGCCGCCGCCAGCCAGTCGCCGGGTGCCACCTGCCACAGCCGGACATGGTGACGCCGGTCGGCGCTGCTACCCTCGTCGAGCTGATAGGCGAGGTCCTGAACCTTGTCATGGACGTAGAGCGAGCTGACCGGTGCCGCCGGGTAGGCGCGGTGCAGCACCACGCTGGCGGCAATCTTGACCGCCGAACGCACCGAGACATTGTCCGCCAGCGTCCAGCCCGCACGATCGAACGCACAGCCGATCGCGGCGGCATCACCCTTCAGCCGCAGGTTGATCGGATCGGCCGGAATGTCCTGCGCGGTATAGGAGATCAGCTCGTCGCGCCGGCCGATCCGCTTATGCTCGTGCCGGCTCCACAGGCGTGGCAGGCCGCCATAGGCGATGCCGACCCACAGCAGCAGCAGGGCGAGGAGCGAGAGGGCCGCGACGACCAACCAGTGCCAAGGCCGCAACGCGCGCATCGCTGAATACTCCGCGACGGTGAGGCGAGTGTCAAACCGGCCGCTGCTCGTCGCCGGCATAGTTTTGCGACATGCTGCGCTTATTTTCCGCGGCAAAGGAGAGCGAGCATGAGCGCGATCAGCACCGCGGTGAACCGCTTCGGCATCGGCGCGCGGCCCGATCAGCCGCTGCCGACCGATCCCCGGCACTGGCTGGTCGACCAGTTCGCACGCTACGACGCTCGCCCGGCCCCGATCGCGGCGGCAGCCGACAGCGCGACGGTGGCAGGCGAGCTGGCCGATTACCAACGCGAGCAACGCGCGCTGCTCGTCTTCGTACGGTGTCGCCGGCTCGACGAGGAGGAGCTCCCGATCGCCGAGCGCGTAGCTGTTCGTGTGGGTGGCTGGCGGCAGCGTCGGCGTCCGCGCCGGAAAG
>NZ_CAHJXA010000283.1 GCF_903644135.1 Sphingomonas bacterium
ACGCTGACCGCCGCGTGAGCAGCGCTGATGAGGGCCGCGACGAGGCTTCGCAAGATGAGGCGCAGCCTGCCGGCGGTGCGTCCGACGCCGATGGCCGGAACGGTGCCGACGGCAAGAAGAGCGAAGCGGAGGGTGGGAGCAAGGGCGATGAGGACAAGGATGACGACGGCGGCGATGATGAGGGTGAGGACAAGCCCTCGCCGCTGGCGAACCCCAAGGTCCGCATCGCGCTGATCGTCGTCGGAGTCGTTTTGGCGATCCTGCTGATCTACTGGTTCCTTCATTACCGCAGCTATGGCCGCTACCAGCAGTCGACCAACGACGCCTATCTCGCGGCCGACCAGATCAACGTGTCGCCGCGTGTCGCGGGCTATGTTGAGCAGGTGCTGGTCAGCGACAACCAGGTGGTGAGCAAGGGCCAGGTGCTGGTTCGCCTCGACCAGCGCACCAACAACGCCACCGCCGACCAGTCGCGCGCGCAGATCACGCAGGCGGAGGCGCAGGTCGCGCAGGCGCGCGCGACCCGCACCCAGCAGTTCGACATGATTCGCGAGGCACGCGCCCAGGCCGAGCAGAGCCGCGCGACTCTGCGCCAGCAGGAGGCGACCAACCGCTTCAACGCCAGCCAGGTCGCCCGCTACCAGCCGCTGAGCGCGGTCGGCGCGGAGACCGACGAGAAGCTGGCGCAGAACCGCTCGATGCTGGAGCAGTCGCGCGCCCAGGTGGCGTCGGCGCGCGCGCAGCTGGCGGTGTCGGAAGCGCAGATCGCCTCGGCGCGGCACCAGGTTGCGGTCGACGACGCGCAGATCAAGTCTGGCCTGGCACAGGTCGCCGCCGCACGCGCGCGGCTCGCGGCCAACCAGGTCGATGTCGACGCCGCCGCCGTGGTCAGCCGCATCGGCGGGCGGATCGGCGACCGCACGGTACGCGTCGGGCAATATGTCCCGGTCGGCGCGCGGATGATGACGGTGGTGCCGGTCGACCGCCTCTACCTCAACGCCAACTTCAAGGAGACGCAGATCGGGCTGATGCGGGTCGGCCAGCCGGCGACGATCACCGTCGACGCGCTGCCCGGCGAGGAAATCCACGGCGTGGTCGAGAGCTTCTCGCCAGGCACCGGCAGCCGCTTCGCGCAGGTGCCGGTCGACAACGCGACGGGCAACTTCACCAAGATCGTCCAGCGCGTTCCCGTTCGCATCCGCGTCGATGCCGGCGACCAGGCGCGCCGCGTGCTGGTGCCGGGCCTGTCGGTCAGCGTCTCGGTCGACACCCGCGGCGCGCGCGACGACGCCAAGGCGCAGAAGGACGAGCAGAAGCGGCTGGAGGACGGGCGCAAGCAGCAGCGTGAGCAGGAGATGCAGCGCGACCGCCAGCACCACCTGCCGGGTGCCGGCGAGTGACTGCGCGCCGATGAGCAAGCTTCGATGAACAAGGCCGGCGGCAACACCGCGTGGTTGGCGGTCGCGGCGGGGACGGTCGGCTCGCTGATGGCGACGCTCGACAGCTCGATCGTCAGCGCCGCGCTGCCGACGATCCAGGGCGAGATCGGCGCCAGTGCCAACGAGGGCACCTGGATCAGCACCGCCTATTTGGTCGCGGAGATCATCATGATCCCGCTCGCCGGCTTCTTCGACAAGCTGCTCGGCCTCAGGCTGTTCCTTATCATCTGCACGATCGGCTTCGTCGTCTCCTCGATCATTTGCGGGCTGTCGACGGGGCTCAGCATCATGATCTTCGGCCGGATCGGGCAGGGCTTCTTCGGCGGCGCGATGATCCCGACCGCGCTCACCATCGTCTCGACGATGCTCTCGCCGCAGCAGCGCGCAACCGGTCTCGCGCTGTTCGGGTTCACGGTGGTGGTCGGCCCGGTGGCGGGGCCGATCGTCGGCGGCTACCTGACCGAGACCTATTCCTGGCACTATATCTTCTTCATCAACGTGCCGCTCGGCGTCGGGCTGTTGGCGCTGCTGCTGATCGGGCTGCCCTACGAGAAACCCAAGCTTGGGATGCTTGCCGATACCGACTGGTTCGGCATCGCCGGCCTGTCGCTGTGTCTGGGCGCGCTGACCGTTATCCTGGAGGAGGGGCAGCGTGAGCGCTGGTTCGAGTCGACGCTAATCCTTCAGCTCACCGCCGCGTCGCTCACCGGCCTCGTGCTGCTGGTGGTCGGCCAGCTCTTCGCCCGGCGGCCAGTGATCCACCTGGAGATCATACTGCAGCGCGCGTTCGGCAGCGTGTTCGTGCTCAGCCTATCCGTCGGTGCGGGGCTGTACGGGATCAGCTACGTCATCCCGCAATTCCTCAACCAGCTATCCGACTACAACGCCTTCCAGTCGGGGCAGATCACCTTCATCATCGGCGTGCCGTCGCTGCTAATGATGGCGGTCTTTCCCTGGCTGGAGCGGACGATCGACGTCCGGCTGCTGATCGGCTTCGGACTGGTGCTCTATGGTCTGGGCTGCCTGATGAACGCACAGATCACCGCCTCCACCTCGGGCGTCAACTTCGTTACTTCGATGCTCGTCATCGGCCTCGGCCAGTATTTCGCGCTGATCTTCCTCAACTCGGCGGCGACCAGCGCGGTCCCCAAGGAATTGGCGGAGGACGCTTCGGGGCTGTTCAACGCCGCGCGCAATCTGGGCGGATCGTTCGGGCTCGCTACCATCACCATCCTGCGCGAGAACCGCACCTGGTTTCACGGGGCGCGGCTGAGCGAGGGCGTGACCCAGAACTCCGACGTGGCGCAGGCGGGCGCAACAGTGGCCGGGGCCGATCCGGGCACGGCGATGGAGCAGGCCGCGACCGCACTCAACCAGGGGTTCCAGCGGGCGGGCAGCGCGCTCGCCTTTGCCGACGTGTTCTTCGTGTTCGGCATCCTGATGCTGGTGTCGATCCCGCTCGTGCTGCTGCTGAGGCCAGTGCCAAAGGAAGGGAGCCAGCCGGGATGATGCGCTTGCCCCGCCGGACCACGGCCATGCTGATCCTTGCCGCGACGCTCGGCGGGTGCATGGTCGGGCCGCATTACCAAGGCCCGCCTGAAGTAGCGCCCGCCGCAAAGGGGGCTGCCGCGTATCGCCGCGCCAACGTCGCTCCCGTCACGCCGGCACCGCCGCTGGCGCGCTGGTGGCTGGCGCTGAACGACGACACACTGAACCGCATCGAGGACGACGCTCTCGCCCACAGCCCGACGCTGGAGCGCGCGGTCGGCGTCGTCCGCGAGGCACGCGCCAGCGTGCGGGAGAGAGCCTCGGCGCTGCTGCCGCAGGGCGGTGCCAACGTCACCTACGCGCATATCGAGGCGCCAAGCTCGATCACCGACGCGATCGGCGGGGCAACGGGATCGGGGACGGGCGGCGGCTCGGGTTCCAACTTCCAGATCCCTCAGGACATCTACAATGTCGGCCTGCTCGCCACTTGGGAGATCGACCTGTTCGGCCGCACCCGCCGCCAGATCGCCGCCGCGCGCGACACCCTGCAGGCGGATGAGGCGCAGCTCGACGACGCGCGGGTGACGCTGACCAAGGATGTCGCCACCGCTTATGTCAACCTGCGCGACGCGCAGGACCGGCTCGCGCTCGCCAAGGCGAACACGGCGGTACAGCAGCGGATGCTCGACCTGACGCGCCGCCGCCGCCAGGGCGGCACCGCTACCGACAGCGATGTCGAGCGGGTGTTCGCCCAGCTCAAGCAGACCGAGGCGACGGCGGTGCCGATCGCCGGCCAGGTCGAGATCTACACCGACCAGCTCTCGCAGCTCGCCGGCCACGAGCCGGGCACGCTCGATGCCGCTGTCGCCGCATC
>NZ_CAHJXA010000284.1 GCF_903644135.1 Sphingomonas bacterium
CGCCTCGACGACGGTCAGCCCGAACGGCTCGCGCCAGATCGACGGGACCACCAGCACGTCGATCCAGTCGAGGAAGCCGCCCGGATCGGTGAACCCCAGGAACCTGACCGGCATGTCCCCGGCCAGGGCGCGATAGGCGGCGTCTCCCTCCTGGGCCTTGCCCGCGATCCGCAACTGCCAGCCGGTGGCGGGCAGCAGGCGGCAGGCGGCGAGCAGCGTCTCGATGCCTTTTTCGGGAACCAGCCGGCCGAGAAAGCCGAACACCATGTCTCCACTTGCCGGCGGGCGGTGGTGATCGCCGGGCACGTCCACCGCATTCCAGATCACTCGCGCTTGGTGATCGTCCAGATCGCGGAACAGTCCAAAGCGGCGATGCTGGTCGAGCACCGGTTGCGACACCGCCGCCACCGCATCGATCCGGCCCGCGAAACGTGCTTTCCACGCGGCGGTGATTCGGCACGACAAATGCTGTGCCTCGCACGTCGCGCCGCCCCGGAACATCGACGCGCGCGAGCAGATCAGGTCATAATCGTGCAGCGTATGCACCGACCGCGCGCCGGCCTCCCGGATCGCCGACCAGATCATCGGCGGCAGCTCGACCATCGAATGGGTGTGGACGATGTCGGGCCGAAAGCTGGCGATCGCGCGCGCGAAGTCGGCGGCCGTGCGATAATTGGCGAGCTGGCCCAGCTTGTTGGCGGTGCGCAGCGGCCGGGGGCTGGCGAACACGTCCTCCATCCACAACAGGTTGCGGCTGCGCTGCGGCAGCACCGCGACGCCGTGGCGGTCGCCAGGAGGCTGGGCATCGCGGGTCAGATAGGCGGCCCCGACCTGGTACCCACCACGCGAGACCTGCGCCTCCGCCAGCATCGCGACGACCTTTTCCGCGCCGCCGACGACGTGCGGCGGATAGACCGAACTGACATGGAGGATGCGCACGACCGGGTCAGGCCACCCGTCGCGTGAACACCGCCGCGCGCCCGCGCCCCAGCGCCGACAGGATCTGCGCGCGGTTCACCGCCAGCAGCACGATCTCGATCGTCACGAACAGCAGCAGGCGATTGATCTGCCCCGGCGCGGCGATGCTCCACAGCGACGCCTGCTGGACCGAGAAATATATCTGCAGGAACGTCCACACCGCGAAGAACAGGCTGAGCGGAAACCCCGACACGAACGCCCGGCGCAGGTACAGAGCCGCGAACGCCACCAGCGCGCCGAGGAACGCCATGATCGCGGCGACGCCGACATAGCCGAACATCACCAGCGCCATCGCCTCGGTGCCCATCGTCAGCTGCACCCAGCCCTGGTTCTTGCGGAAGCTGGCGGCGAGCTTGGCGGGTGAATAGCGCTGGATGAAATAATAGGTCTCGACACCGTTCGCGAACGCCGAGGCGGGCGGCGACTTGTCGTCCAGCGTGTCGATGTTGCGCTCGACCAGATGCGCGTCCCAATTGGTCGCGCGGCGCGCGTCATGGCTGGCAACGAACCACAGTTCACCTTGGCCCGCGACCCGTTCCCCCACCAGCGCGACGGTGCGGCCGATCGGCAGGCGACCATAGCCCGAATAGATATAGATGGTCGCCGCCAGCGCCGCGCACAGCAATGCCGCGACCGGCGGGGCGAGGCGCAGCAGCGTCGGTGCCAACCGCCCCCGCCGCGCCAGCAGCAGCGGCATGGCGAAGAAAGCCACCTCGGCAAGGATGGTGAAGAACTTGTCGCCGAACAGGAAATACAACGCGGTGAGGCCGAGGAAGGTCAGCACCGCCGCCGTCTTCAGCAACGGCCGATAGCGCGGCGCGAACGCTACCGCCCCCAGGATGGCCGCGAACAGGAACTTGTTGTCTAGCAGGATCAGCACCAGCTGGCTGCTATACTCCCGCCGGTACAGGAACCGATCGACCCCGGCGAGCAGCGGAAAACCGCCGCGCAGGCCATCGAGGACCGCCATCGCGCCCAGCGCCATGAACAGCACCACCACCGGCCAGCCCAGCAGCGCGACGATGTCGTCCAGCAGCGGCGAGCGCGCATAGGCCAGGAACGCTCGCTCGAAGCGGCGGAACACCAGCGCGAAGACAAGGAAGAACAGCGCGGTGAACGCGACGAACGAGGCGCTGGCGTCGCCCGGCTCCCCCAGCCGGTTGACCTCGGGCATATAGGCACCGGCCTCGATCACCAGCAGCGAAACGGTGGTTGCGCCGCGAGTGATGACCAGCGGCAGCAGCAGGATCAGCCCGGTGGGACTGATCCGCCCGAGCAGCAGCAGCAGCCAGCCCAGCAGCAGCAGCGACGTCCACGACAGGAACGGGCTCGCAAGGCTGGCCGCCAACGCCCAGTTCACCGCGAGCATGGCGACGAGCGCGACGATGCCGCCCACCGGCAAGGCGGCGTCCGGCGGCAGCTGGGGATAAGCCGCCACGGCCGCGCCGCCGCGTTGGTGAGTGACCATGTGGATGTTCTAGGCCGGCGTTGGACCGCGCCGTGCCTCAAATGACGCAGGCGGCGATGCGCTCCCATGGTCAGGCCGAAGCCGCGGGAGCAAACGCCGTGCTGGCCAAGAATATCGTCTCGATGTCGGGACTGAGCCTTTATCGCAACGCCATCCAGTTCGGGATGAACATCGCCATCGCGGCCTTCGTCCACCCCGGCGATTATGGCCTGGTGGTGTTCACGACGCCGTTCGTCGTGCTGGTCGCGATGCTGACCGACCTCGGCATGACCAGCGCGATCGTGCGCGCGCCGACTCTCTCGCGCGCGGAAGCGGGCGCGGCGATGGGAGCGATGATGGCAGGCGGCGTTGCCTGCGCGTTGCTGCTGGCCGCGGGGGCCTGGCCACTGGAGCGAGCGATCGCCATGCCCGGGCTCGCGCCGGTGATGGCGGCGATGGCGGGGGTGGTCGTCCTGTCGATCACGGCGGCGACCCCGCGCGCGCTGCTGGAGCGCGAGTTGCGCTATGCCCATATCGCCCGGATCGAGGCGGTGTCGATCGCGGTCGCCGCGGCGGCGGGACTGGTCGCCGCGTGGCACGGTGCGGGCGTGTGGTCGCTGGTCCTCTACAACCTGCTGGTCCAGGCGATGCGGGTCAGCGCCTTCTGGTGGAACGTCCGCGGCGAGCTTCGCCCCAACGCCGCGTTCGGCAAGCTCGGCGCGCTGCTGACCTTTGGCGGCTGGGTGCTGGCGAGCAACATCCTCAACTTCCTGGCGCGCAACAGCGACAATCTGTTGATCGGCGCGTGGCTGGGCGCGGCGGCGGTTGGGGTCTATGGCCTTGCCTATCAGTTCATGCTGGCACCGCTGATGGCGATCACCTGGCCGACCAGCGCGATCCTGCTCGCCACCCTGCGCGGGCAGGACCCGCACGGCCCGCGCGCGCGGGCGATGGTCGAAAGCGTGCTGTCGGCGACCGCGCTCGTCGTCGTGCCGGCGATGCTGTACCTGACCTTCGGGCTGGCCTTTCCCGTCCACGCCTTGCTGTCACAGCATTGGGCGGGGGTGCCCGGCATCGTCGCCTGGCTCGCTCCGGCGGGCGCGCTGCAGGCGATCGCGTCGTATAACGGCGTGCTGCTGATGGTCGCGGGGCGCGCGCGGGCGCAGTTCGCGCTTACCGTCGTCAACACGCTCGTGCTGGTCGCGACGTTCGTCGTGTCGCTCCCCTACGGCCTGACCGCGCTGGTCCACGCCTATACGGTGGCGATCACGCTGTTGAGCCTCGCGTTCATCGCGCTCATCGTGGCGCTGACCGGGCTGGGCCTGCGTCGGCTCGCCTGCGCGCTGGCACCGGCGCTGCTGGCGGCGGGGATCG
>NZ_CAHJXA010000285.1 GCF_903644135.1 Sphingomonas bacterium
GACGCCTGCCGCCAGTGCTCCGCAAGCCGAGGTGCCGGCGAGCGTTCCGGCGCGACCGACCCGCACCCGCCCCACTACGCCGCCGCCCGCCGATGCCAATTCCGACGAGCCGGACGTCATCGTCACCGGCCAGCGCAACCTGCCCGGCGCGGTGATCGGCGACATTTCGCCCGAGCAGCAGCTGGGACCGGCCGACATCCGCTCCTATGGCGTCAGCTCGGTGAGCGACCTCATCAACGAACTCGGTCCGCAGATCAGAAGCGACCGCGGCAGCGGCGGTGCGCCGGTGGTCCTGCTCAACGGCCGCCGCATTTCCGGCTTTCAGGAGGTGCGCGACCTGCCGACCGAGGCGATCGCCCGCGTCGACATCCTGCCGGAGGAGGTCGCGCTGAAATACGGCTATCCGGCCGACCAGAAGGTGGTCAACATCGTCCTGCGCCGCCGTTTCCGCGCGACCACGGTGGAACTCGCCGACCGCCAGTCGACCGAGGGTGGCCGCAACGCGCCGGACGGCAATGTCGACCTGCTGTCGATCAAGAACGCCGGCCGGATCAACGTCCATCTCGACTATACCCAGAGCGCCGCGCTGACCGAGGCGCAGCGCGACATCACCCAGCAGCCGAGCCTGTTCGCGCAGGCCGGCAACGTCGCGGCGCTGCCCGGCGGCATCATCGATCCGCGCTTCGGGACGGCGACGGTGGCCGGCGTGCCGGCGGCCGCGGCGAACGGCGCGGTTGGCATCGGCCAGTTCACGCCCGGCGTCGCCAACCCGGCCGATCAGGGCGCGTTTCGCACGCTGCTGCCCTCGACCAAGGCGCTGACCGCCAACATGGTCTATGCGACTAATATCTTCGCCAACAAGGTCGGGGCGACCTTCAACGCCGAGCTGGAGACGAGCGATTCGACTAGCCTGCAGGGGCTGCCGACCGCGACCTTCACCTTGCCGGCGGGCAACCCGTTCTCGCCCTTCGCCAATACCGTGCTGGTCGACCGCGCGCTCGCCGGCACCGGCGCGCTGACCCAGAACATCTCCAGCGTCACCGGCCATCTCGGCTCGACCTTCAACGGCAATGTCGGCGACTGGCGCTGGTCGCTGACCGCCAGCCTCGACCATGTCCATTCCGAGACGTTCACCGACACCGGCCTCGACAGCAGCGCCTTCCAGACGCGGCTGACCGCGGGTGACGCCGCCGCCAATCCGTTCGGCACGGTCACCGGGCTGAACGCGCTGCCGGGCAGCTATGCGCGATCGACCTCGACCACCGGCACCGTCGACGCGCTGTTCAACGGCACGATCTTTGACCTGCCGGCCGGCTCGGTATCGACCTCGGTCCGGGTCGGCGGCTCGATCAGCGATTTCAGCAGCAATTCCTATCGCGCCGGCCTGACCAGCGCCACCGACCTGTCGCGCGACATCGGCAGCGGCCAGCTCAACGTCGACGTGCCGCTGACCAGCCGCTCCAAGGCGGTGCTGGGCGCGATCGGCACCTTGTCGGTCAACGGCAATATCGCGGTGCGCCACCTGTCGGACTTCGGCACGCTGACGACGCGCGGCTTCGGCTTCAACTGGGCACCGCGCGACGGCATCCGCGTGCTCGGCTCGATCACCGACCAGAACGACGCGCCCACCCAGCAGCAGCTCGGCAACCCGCTGGTCGTCACGCCCAATGTGCGCGTGTTCGACTATGTGCTCGGCACCACCGCGAACGTGACGACGGTGAGCGGCGGCAATCCCGGCCTGGTCGCCGACAGCGCCCATACCATGAAGCTGGAGCTGAACCTCAAGCCTTGGAAGACGAAGGACATCACCTTTGTCGCCAACTACATCTCCAGCCACACCGACAACGCGATTGTCGCTTTTCCGACGCCGACCGCCGCGATCGAGGGCGCGTTTCCCGGCCGCTTCACCCGCGACAGCGGCGGTAACCTGACGCGGCTCGACACCCGGCCGATCAACTTCGCGCGCACCGAGCGGTCGGAGATTCGCTACGGCATCAACTTCTCGCACGCGCTGAAGTCGCGGTTGCAGAAGCAGATCGAGGCGTTCCGTGCCGGCACCGGGCCCAACCCGTTCGCCGGTCTGCCGGTGCCGGATTTCTTCCGGCGGCAGGGCGGCGGGCAAGGCGGCGGGCAGGGTGGCGATCGGGGCGGCCCGCCCGGTGGCGACGGTGCACCGCCGCCGACCACTGGCGCAGGAGCATCACCGACCACCGGCACCGGCTCAACCACCGGCGGCACGACCGCGCCGGGCGAGGGCGGCGGCAGAGGCTTTGGGGGCGGAGGCTTTGGCGGTGGCGGCTTTGGAGGGGCAGGCGGCGGTGGGCGTGGTGGCGGAGGCGGAGGCTTTGGCGGGGGCCCGGGTGGTCGCCAGGGCGGTGGCCGGCTCCAGTTCGCGCTCTACCACACCTGGCACTTCACCGATCGGGTGCTGGTGTCGCCGACCGGCCCGGCGCTCGACCTGCTCAACGGCGATGCGATCGGCCAGAGCGGTGGCCAGTCGCGCCATGAGCTGGAGGGGCAGGCGGGCTATATCAACAACGGCCTCGGCGTGCGGCTGTCGGCCAATTACGCCAGCGGCACCAGCATCAACGGCGGTAGCACCGGCAACGCGACGACGCTCAACTTCTCCAGCCTGACCACGCTTAACCTCAGGCTGTTCGCCGACGCGACGGGACGTATCGACCTGATCGCCAAGCACCCCTGGCTGCGCGGCGTGCGCGCGACGCTGGCGTTCGAAAATGTGTTCGACAGTCGCCAGCGGGTGACCGACCAGACCGGCACGACACCGATCAGCTACCAGCCGGACTATCTCAACCCGCTCGGCCGCACCGTCCGGCTGTCGATCAGGAAGCTGTTCTTCTAGAGCCCGATCCGCCGCGCCAGCCAGCGCGCGGCGGCGTCGGGGCTCTGCTTGTCGGTGTCGCGGTCGACCAGGTAATTGGCCTGGCGCATCGCCGCGACCGGCACCCGTCCGACCAGCGGCTGCAACGCGGCAAGGAAGCGCGGGTCGTTAGCATGGGCCGGCGCGACGAGCAGCATCGCGTCATAGCCGGGGATCGCGTGGCGCGGGTCGGCGAGTACGGTCAGATTGTCGGCGGCGATCCGCCCGTCGGACGAGAAGGCGGAGATGACGTCTACCGTGCCGCCCGCCAGCGCCCGGTACATGAAGGTCGGGCTGTACGGCGTCGCCGACCGGAACTGCAGCGGGTAGGCGCGCCGTACCGCCACCCATTCCGGCCGTTCGAGGAACTCCAGGTCGCTGCCCAGCGCCAGTTGCGCCGAGGCGGGGGCGAGGTCGGCGAGCGTGGTGATGCCCCGTGCCCGCGCATCGGCCCCGCGCATCGCAAAGGCATAGGCGTTCTCGAAACCAAGCGCGCCAACCAGCCGAACGCGGTGGGTTGCCTGCGTCCATGCGCCGATCGCCGGCAGCATCGCCGACGGGGCAGGCACGTCGCGGCGGCCCATCGGCCCGGTCCAGATCGTGCCGGCATAATCGACATAGACGTCGACGCTGCCGCTCGACAGCGCGCCGAACACCACCGCCGAGCCCAGCCCGTTGCGATAGACGACGTGATAGCCCGCCCGGGTCAGCCGGTCGCCGATCAGCCGTGCGAGGATGAACTGTTCGGAGAAGTTCTTGGCCCCGACCACCACCGTGCGCTCGTCGCGGCCGTGCCACAGCGGCAGCGTCGCCGCCGTCGTGCCGATCGCCAGCAGCGCCAGC
>NZ_CAHJXA010000286.1 GCF_903644135.1 Sphingomonas bacterium
CATCGGCTGGGACGCCGGCAACGGTGCCGCCGGCCCGGTGATCGAGCAGCTCACCCAGCGCCTGCCGGGTGAGCATCACCTGCTGTTCACCGATGTCGACGGAGATTTCCCCAACCATCATCCCGACCCCACGATCGAGAGCAACCTGGCCGACCTGAAGCGGCTCGTCGCCGACAACTGCCTCGATTTCGGACTGGCCTTTGACGGCGATGGCGACCGGATCGGCGCGGTCGACGGCGAGGGGCGGGTGGTGTGGGGCGACCAGCTGATCGCGCTGCTGGCGACGCCGCTGCTGGCGGAGACGCCCGGCGCGACGATCGTCGCCGACGTCAAGGCATCGCAATATCTGTTCGACCATATCGTCACCCTCGGCGGCCGCGCGGTCATGGCTCCCTCGGGTCACAGCCGTATCAAAAGCCGGATGAAGGCGGAGGGCGCGCCGCTGGCGGGGGAGATGAGCGGCCACATCTTCTTCGGCGGCGACTATTACGGTTACGACGACGCGTTGTACGCGGCGGTGCGGCTGATCCGCGCCGTCCACCTGGCGGGCCGGACACTGACGCAGCTGCGCAGCGCGATGCCGGCGCTGGTCAACACTCCCGAGCTGCGCTTCGCGGTCGATCCCGCGCGCAAGACGGCGGTGGTCGAGGAGGTGCGCGAGCGGCTGGAGCGCGCCGGCGCGGACCTGTGCACCGTCGACGGCGTGCGGGTGAGCGATGCCGACGGCTGGTGGCTGCTGCGCGCATCGGGAACGCAGGACATGCTGACCGCGCGGGCGGAGGCGCAGGACGAGGCGGCGCTCGCGCGGCTGCTCGCGACGCTCGACGCGCAGCTGGCGACCAGCGGCGTCACACGCAGCTGACGCTCGCTTTTCCCGGCGTCCATCGCCACATAGCTGTCGATGCCCCCGCCCAAACCGCAGATCGTCCGCGTCATCGACCTGGAGACCACCGGCAGCGCGCCGCCCGCGCACGGCGTGTGCGAGGTCGGCTGGCAGGACGTGGCGCTGGGTGCGGACGGGCGGTGGGAGCTGGAGGGCGAGGGTGGCCAGCTGCTGGTCAATCCCGGCCGGCCGATCCCGCCGGTGACGCAGGCGGTGCACCACATCCTCGACGAACAGGTCGCCGGCGAGCCCTATTGGCCGGAGGTCGCGCGCCGCGTGCTCGACCCCTATCCGCGCCGCCTCGCCCTCGCCGCGCACCGCGCCGATTTCGAGCAGCAATTCTGCACCGCCAACCTTTCCCACGGTGCCGACTGGATCTGCACCTGGAAATGCGCGCTGCGGCTATGGCCCGACAGCCCGTCCTTCTCCAACCAGGTGCTGCGCTATTGGCGCAAGCCGCCGGGCCTGGAGCATGAGCGCGGCCTGCCGGCGCATCGCGCCTTTCCCGACGCCTATGTCACTGCCCACCATCTGCGCGACCAGCTCAACGAGGCGAGCCTGGCGCAGCTGATCGACTGGTCCAACCAGCCTGGCCTGTTGCCGCGGGTGCGCAACACCGGGCCGGACCGCGGCAAGGACTGGCGCGAGATCTCCGACGACAGCCTGGCGGGGTTCCTGACCGACCGCGATCCCGACGTACGCTTCACCGCCCAGACCGAGATCGCCCGGCGGCGCGGCGGCGGTGTCGTCGGTCGGCCGAGCGCGCAGGAGCTGTTGTTGTAGCGGCGCAACGGGCTCAACGGCGTCACTGGTAAAATCGCGGCCGTGCGGTAAGGCCGCGTCATGGCAAGGAGTATCGGCGAGCGATTGACGGTGGCGGAGGGCGGGCTTGGCCGCGCGCTCATCGTCTTCCTGTCGCTCGGCTTCATCAGCCTGCTCGCCGCGATCCTCGCCGCCGGCCTCGTGATCACCCGCATCCAGGAGCACACCAACTGGGTCAACCACACCTATGAGGTCGGCGCCGCCATCGACCGCGCCAGCCTCGCCATCGAGCAGGGGGAGACGGCACGGCGCGGCTATGTGCTGACCGGGGCCGACCAGTATCGGGTCTCCTATAACGGGTTCGCCGCCGCGGTTCAGCCGGCGCTGCGCCGGCTGGCGGTGCTGATCAGCGACAACCCGGTCCAGCGTCGCAACATCGCCACGCTGACGGCGCGGGTCGCGGCGATCGTGAAGGTGCGCGACGCCGATATCGCCCTGGTCGCCGCCGGCAGGCACGAGGAGGCGATCGCCGCCTTCAACGCCGAGACGGGCAAGAAGCGGCTGCTGGGGATCCGCGATGTCGCGGGCGCGATGCGTGACCAGGAACGCGCGCTGCTGGCGATCCGCGACGCCGACCAGCGGCGCAGCGTCCGCAGCTTCTACATCGTGCTGGCGATCAGCGCCGTGCTGCTGGCGGTGGTCGCGGTGACGTCGGTGATGGTGATCCTGCGCTATGCCCATGACCTCACCGCCTCGCGCGACCGGCTGCGCGCGCTCAGCGACACGCTGGAGGATCAGGTGGCCGATCGCACGGCCGACCTCAGCCGCGCCAATGACGAGATCCAGCGCTTCGCCTATATCGTCAGCCACGACCTGCGCTCGCCGCTGGTCAACGTGATGGGCTTCACCGCCGAGCTGGCGTCGGCCACCGGGGCGCTGGGCGAGCTGGTCGATCGCGCCGAGCAGCAGCTTCCCGCGATCCTGACCGAGGAGGCGCGCCTCGCCGCGCGCGAGGACCTGCCGGAAGCGATCGGCTTCATCCGCACCTCGACGCAGAAGATGGACCGGCTGATCAACGCCATCCTGAAGCTGTCGCGCGAGGGCCGCCGCACGATCGCGCCCGAACCGCTCGACCTTGCCGCCATCGCCGACACCGCGGTCGCGGCGATGCGCCACATCGTCGACGATCGCGGGGCGGCCGTCGCGATCGAGCGGCCGATGGCGGCGCTCGTCAGCGACCGGCTGGCGGTGGAGCAGATCCTGTCCAACCTGATCGAGAACGCGACCAAATACCTGCAGCCGGGCCGGCCGGGACAGATCGTGGTGTCGGCCCAGGCGGTGCGCGGCCGCGTGGTCGTCGCGGTCAAGGACAATGGCCGCGGCATCGACCCGCGCGACCACCAGCGCGTGTTCGATCTGTTCCGCCGCTCCGGCCAGCAGGACCAGCCGGGCGAGGGCATCGGCCTCGCCCATGTCCGCGCGCTCGCCTATCGCCTTGGCGGGACGATCGACGTACAGTCGGCGCTGGGCGAGGGCGCGACCTTTCGCCTCAACCTTCCCGCCGCATACCAGCCGCCCCAGGGACCAGACGTTCAGGAACCAGCCTCATGAACCAGCACCAGACCGTCGGCATCGTCATGATCGAGGACGATGCCGGCCATGCCCGCCTGATCGAGAAGAACATCCGCCGCGCCGGCATCCTCAACGACATCCGCCACTTTACCGACGGCGGCAGCGCGCTGGAGTTCCTGTTCGACGCCGCCGACGGGCCGGCCAAGAACGGCCCGGCGCTGATCCTGCTCGACCTCAACCTACCCGACATGAGCGGCACCGACATCCTGCAGCGGATCAAGGCCGACACCAGCCCGCTGCGCCGCGCGCCCGTCGTGGTGCTGACCACCACCGACGACAAGATCGAGATCCAGCGCTGCTATGACCTGGGCTGCAACGTCTACATCACCAAGCCCGTCGATTACGAGAATTTCGCGCAGGCGATCCGCCAGCTCGGGCTGTTCCTGACCGTGATCCAGGTGCCCGAGGTGGAAGCATGACGGTCCGCTGCGGATG
>NZ_CAHJXA010000287.1 GCF_903644135.1 Sphingomonas bacterium
ATCTGCTGGCCGGGCGGCCGCGTGTTCGAGCGCAGCAGAAAGCTGTAGATGCGCTTGTCGGTGACGACGTTGAGGTTCGACTGCGCGTTCTTGTCGATCGGCTTGACGAAGATGATGTCGCCCTTGTGGTTCGGCTCGACCTTCCAGGCGAGGCTGTCGCCGAGCGCCAGGGTCTCGATCTTCTCGTCAGGCTGCAGCTCGACCATCGTCGAAGTGCCGTAGGTCGCGTCGATCGCGGTGACGTTGTCCTTGTTGTACACCACGTCGCGCACGCGCGGGTCCAGGCGACCGGGGTGCGGCAAGGACTCGGCGAGAACCCGGGTGCCGCTGACGATTAACGCGAGCACGCCAACGCAAATACACCACCGCATCACCGCTGTCCCACCGTGCCCGGCGAGGGCGCCGTCTCCTGATCGCGCCGATATTCGACGACCTGGAAGCCGAGGGGATTGTCGAAGCGCCACTCGTTGCGCATCGGAGCCGCGGTGTAACGGAAGCGGACGAGCGACACCCAATTGCGGGTGACGACATCGGTCGCGGTCTTCTGGTCGGTCGAGAAGCGGACCAGCGCGGTGCGGGTGTTGGGGAACGTCACCGACTTGATCGAGACGCTGATCTCCGCGCCGGTCCCCAGCACCTTCAGCGGATTTTGGGGATTGGACGGCGTGTAGAGGTCGACGAGGTCGCGTTCGGCATCGCCCGTAGCGAGCAGCTGCGCCAGGTCGAAATTGTCCTTCAGTGCCTTCGGATCGTAGGTCTCCCGCGCTTTGACGTAGCGGACGACATTGAAGGTCGTGACGGCTTCGTCCTGCGACAGCGGTCCCTCGGCCATCGGCCGCTTGACCTCGACGAAGCCCGTCGTCTTGTCGACGACGACCATGTAGGGCTCGTAGGTCTTCAGCGGAACCAGGAGCGCCAGGGTGCCGAGGGCGCCGACCGCGACGACGCTCATGACGCTCGCAACGATCCAGGCAAAGGACCGCGAGTTGCGGTTCCGGCGCGCGATGTCGTGCTCCCAGGTGGCGCCATCGGCATAATAGCGCGGGTCGAGGCGCGGCGGCCTGTCGATCCTGATGTCCGTCAAACGTCAGCTCCTTCCCCTGCCCTGGTTCTTGATCTGCTCCGCCAGCCGCCGGAACTCTGCCGACTGCGACCAGGACGCGGCGCGCAGGCCGACGCGGACGCGCTGTCGGGCCGCGAGCTCTTCCCGGCGCGAGATGGAGGCAGGGTTCAGCGGATTGCGCACAGCGAGCCGCGCCCGATTGCCGGCGGCACCGAGCCGAAAGCCGCTGACGGTTGCGAGCACCGCGCCGAGGCGCGACCCAGAGATCGGCACGCCGCCGGCGATCGCGGCGGCGACATTGTTGATCTGGCTCAGGAGCAGGACGCCAATGATGGCGAGAAGCACGACGGGACCGATCGTCGCCCAACTGGCGGTCTTGGAGTTGGCGACCCCGTTCAGCGTGTCGATCGATTGCTGGATCAGCGAGACGTAAAAGGCGAGGAAGGCGTAGACGAGCACCTGCACCAGAAAATACTGGAGCAGGGCGCCGAGCCAGCCGGAGAAGAAGCGGGCCGTTACCCCGAACAACAGCAGCATGATGAAGATCGGCGCCAGCGCCAGCAGCAGCCACATGAAGAGCTTGGACAGAATGATGAGGAAGATCGCGAAGCCGATCAGCAGCGCCATCACGACGTAGAAGACGGCCGCGAAGATGTAGGGCCCCCAGTTGGTGAGGCCGGCGTTCTGCAGGAAGGCCTGGGTGGCATTGTTGGTCGTGTCCCACATGTTCTGGAGCGCCGACTGCACGCCGTTGACCGAGGTCAGGTTCTGGGCCGTGCCGGTGCCGTTCGCGGTGGTCACGGCATCGAGCAGCGCGTTGCCGATGGCGGAGGGGCCGTCGTTCAGGAACTTGTAGGCGAAGGTCTGGAAGTCGGCCCAGCTGGTCGCGAGCGCATAGATCAGGAAGGCGCGGAACAGCCGGAAGGCATGGTCAGCGGGACCGCCGGTCGCGGTGCCTTGCCAGATGCCAATGCCCCACACGATGACATAGAGGGTCAGCAACAGCCCCGCGACGCCCGCGGTCCCACCCGAGGTCATCGCGTTCGACAGCGCCTGATAGGCCGTCGAAACGTAGTTCTCCCCAAGGTGGTCGACCGTTTGCAGGAGGGTCGTGATGCTGAAGCTCGCCATGCTGTTTCAGATCCGCCGTATCGGACCGCAGCCGTCGAGCGTCCGGAACGGCTCGGGGACCGGTCGAGATGATGCCGGCGCGTAGGCCAGCGGCGTGCCGCCCTCATCGGGCGAACACGGCGCCTTCAGAGGCTTGTAGGCACATCCGGCCAGCGGGAGAGCCGCGGCCATCACGACCAGGAGGCGACGCATCACTTCTTCGGCTCGGTGAAGGTCATGGCTCGGACGAGGCCGCTGTCCGGATCCGGCCTGGCGGCTGCGGCGGGTTCGCCCGGTCCCTTCGGCGCGGACCGCAGCAGCGCCGCACCGATGGCGGCCACGGTCATGACCGCTGCGACGACGATGACGAGAGGCTTGGGCATGAGCACGCGCGTCTCCTACTGCGTGAACTTCATGGCGCGCGCGACGGCGGACTCGGCGGCGATGCGATCGAGGTTCGCCTGGTTGGCCGCGGTCGCGGCGTTGTTCACGACCCCGTTGAGCTCGTTGATGGTCTGCCCGGTCTGGATCTGGACCTGGGTGTTCTGGTCGACGCTGCCCTTGAGGTCGGGCGCCTGGCCGATCTGCTGGCCGCCTTGCGTGAAGGCCGAGGAGCGCTGCTGGATCGCGCCTTGGGTCGAGGTGATCAGGCCCGAGAGCGTCGCCGCGACGTTGACCGAGTTTCGATAGGCGGTGTCGACGGGATGCGCCGCCCCCGTCGTCAGGCCCGTGATCGACTGGACGAGCTGCAGCCCGTTGATCAGCGTCGAGACGATGTTCTGGGAGGCTGCCCCCATGCCGGCAAACGACAGGGCACCGCCGGAGATGACCGATCCAAGCGAGGGCGCCTGGGCCATGGTGAAGCCGCTGCCGAGCGCCATCTGGGCGAGGCTGCCCTGGGCCTGCGAACTGCGATCGCCCGTCACGGCCGCGAGCGTCTTTTGAGTGAAGGTCATGATCTGCTGGTCGGCATTCAGGATCTGCTGCGTGCTGGTCGCGATCTCCTGCGCTTTGGCGAGGTTGGCATTGTCGATGACCGGCAACAGCGCGCGGGCTTCGAACGGCACCAGGATGGCACCCACGCTCAGGGCGATGGCGACGACGCGAAGAGACTGCATGCCGATCTCCTATTGGGCGCTGGTTTGAAGGGTCTGCAGGGCGGCCGCGAGCTCGGCCGGCAGAACGGCGGGCGGCGCCATGACGAAGACGACTTCGACGCCATTGCTCACGCTACTGCTGACGCAGGTAGCCGCGGAACCGGTGCAGATCGCACTCCGGCACGGGTCGGCCGCGCTGCCTGTTCCCAGCAGCCCTGTCGGACAGACACCCACAAGCGTGCTCGGCGCGTTGGCGACCGTGGTCCGCATGGCGATCGCGGTTCGGCTGGCGTCGCTGGTCGCCGCGAGGTTGAGCGCATTCAGCGGCCTGCACCCAAAGGTTCGCCGCGCCGGTCACACTGTTCCAGGAGAGACCGTTCTGCAGGCGCGCCGCCGAGTTCATGTCGAGGGCGGCCATCACGGTGG
>NZ_CAHJXA010000288.1 GCF_903644135.1 Sphingomonas bacterium
CTCGCCGACCGCCAGCAAGCCGGCGCGGGTATCGACCGGCGTTGCCACCGAGCGGGCGCGGGTGATGGTGGTGAAGTCGGCATGGCGCAGCTTCAGCGTCACCGTGCGACCGCGCGCGCCGTTGCGCTCGATCCGCTCCCACGCCGCGTCGGCGACGACACCCAGCGCTGCCGATAGCTCGGCCGGATCGGTGAGGTTGGTCGAGAAGGTGCGCTCCGCCCCGATCGACTTGGCGATGCGGTGGGCGCGAACGGCGCGGTTGTCCTCGCCGCGCGCGGCGGCGTGGAGATAGCCGGCATAGCTGCCGAAATGCTGCTGGAGGAAGGGCAGGGGATGGTCGCACAGGTCCGCCCCGGTCAGGATGCCGAGCCGTTCCATCCGCCGCGCCGTCACCGGCCCCACGCCGTGGAAGCGCGCGACCGGCAACGATGCGACGAACGCTGCGCCGCGGCCGGGCGGGATCACGCACAGGCCATCGGGCTTGTTCTGGTCCGACGCGAGCTTGGCGATGAACTTGTTGTAGCTCACCCCGGCGGAGGCGGTCAGGCCTGTCTCTGCCCTGATCCGCGCCCTGATCTCCTCCGCGGCGGCGCGCGCCGAGCCCAGCCCGCGGCGATCGTCGCTGACGTCCAGATACGCCTCGTCCAGCGATAGCGGCTCGATCGCGTCGGTATAGTCGGCGAAGATGGCGCGGATCTGGCGCGAGACGCCGTGATAGATTTCAAACCGCGGCTTGACGAAGACCAGGTCGGGGCAGCGCCGCCGCGCCTCCCCGCCCGGCATCGCCGAGCGCACGCCGAACACCCGCGCCTCATAGCTTGCCGCCGCGACGACGCCGCGCGCCGAGCGTCCGCCGACCGCGACCGGCAGGCCGCGCAGGGCAGGATCGTCGCGCTGCTCCACCGACGCGTAGAAGGCATCCATGTCGACATGGATGATCTTGCGCGGCGGCGGGGGCGGCTCCTCCTCGGCCATGGAGCTGCCTTAGCGCAGAAGAACAAAAGGGGGTAGCTCGCTTCCATGGTTTCAGCACGTCACCCCGGCCTTGAGCCGGGGTCCCGCTGCCTCTACGCAGGCCGGTACGAGCGAGACTCCGGGTCAGGTCCGGGGTGACGGAGGAACGGGTCATGGCTTGGTGGATGATCGCGGCAGCTCTGGCGAGCGGCGCGCCGGCGCAGGATGCGATGGCCGGCATGGCGATGAAGCCGGCCGCGGCCTGTCCCGCCACGCCGGCACCGCTGCCGGCCGACTATGCCGGCTGGCCCACGATGACGGCGCTCAAGGCGGGTGCCAAAGCCGACGCTGCGGCGGGGCTGACGCTTGGCACCGGCGCGCGCGTGACGTTGTTGCCCACCCCGCAGGTGACCTATGCGGCGACGATGAAGCACATGGGCACGCCAGCCGACTTCGGCGGCAGTCTCGCCTTCCTGGTCGTCAAACCGGGCCGCTATCGCGTCTCGCTCGGCGCGGCGGCCTGGATCGACGTGGTGCAAGGCGCGACAGTGATGACCAGCGTCGCGCACGGTCATGGTCCCGACTGCTCGGGCATCCGCAAGATCGTCGAGTTTGATCTGACTCCCGGAGCCTATCTGCTCCAGGTCGCCGGCAACACGGCATCGACTTTGGGAGTGATGGTTGCGCCGGTGACGGCGGCTGCCGGTTGAGCGGTTACTTGCCGATCATCACGTCGCTGGCCTTCACGATCACCGTCACCTGATCGCCTTCGGCCAGACCCAGATCGGCGATCGCCTCCTCGGTGATGCTGGCGGTGACGATGACGCCGTCGCCGATCTCGACCTTGACCGTGCCGTTAACCGCTCCGGGAGTGATGGCGACCAGCCGGCCGGCGATCTGGTTGCGTGCGCTGATGTTCATGCCTGTTCCTAGGCAGATCGCGGCGGCGGAGCAACCGGATCGGATGCGATCCGTTCATGGATTATCGCCACCGCCGAAAGAGCGCTCCATGACCCTGTCCCGCCGCTCGCTCCTTGCCGGTGCTGCCGCTACGCTGCCGTTGATCGCGACGCCGGCTGCCGCGCAGGAGGACTGGGCGAGCCTGGCCGCCGCGGTCAAGGCGGAGATGCGCTGGGCCTGGCATCAATATCGCGCCGTCGCCTGGGGGCAGGACGAGGTGAAGCCGGTATCGGGCACTGGTCAGTCGTTTCTCATCAAGAACGCCAGCGTCGGCCTATCGATCGTCGAAGCGCTCGACACGCTGTGGCTGATGGGGCTGGACGCCGAGCTGGAGGACGGCGTGCGCTGGATCCATCAGCACCTGACCTTCAACCTCGACGGCGACGCGCAGCTGTTCGAGGCGTCGATCCGGCTGGTCGGCGGGCTGTTGTCGGGTCATCTCGCCACCAACGACGCGCGGCTGCTGGAGCTGGCGCACGACTTGGCGACGCGGATGATGCCGTGTTTCGCGACGCCGACTGCGATGCCGATGCGCTTCGTCAACCTGCGCACCGGCGCGGTGCGGGACCCCAACTCCTTTCCGGCGGAGATCGGTGGCGGCTGCCTGCCCGAATATTGGACGCTGTCGCAGCTGACCGGCGATCGCCGCTTCTACGATGTCGCGCTCGCCGCGACGCTGGCGCTGGTCGCCAGGCGCTCGCCGCTCGGCCTGTACGGCGAGTCGATCGACGTCACGACCGGCCAGTGGACCGGCCGCCGCGCCACGGTCGGGCCACCGACCGACAGCTTCTTCGAATATCTGTGGGACGGCTGGCGGCTGACCGGCGACACGCGGCTGCGCGACGCCTATCAGGCGGCGACGCTCGCGATCCGCACGCAGATGGCTGATCGCTCGACCGGATTGCTGTGGTTCGCCGATGTCGACTTCGCGACCGGCGCGCGGGTCAATGCCGACCAGGACGAACTCAGCGCCTTCTACCCCGGTCTGCTTGCCGAAGGTGGTGACCTCGACGCCGCGCGGCTGCACATGGCGAGCTGGATCGCGGCGCAGGCACGCTACGGCATCTTGCCCGAGGGGTTCGACGTGCGCACCTGGGCGGTGACGCAACCGACCAACGCGCTGCGCCCGGAGCTGGCCGATGCCGCCGTCACCTTGTGGCTGCACGATCGCGACGACCGCTGGCGCGGCGTGGCGCGCGACCATTTCCTAGCAATGCGGCGCTGGATGAAGGCTCCGCACGGCTATTCGGGGCTGAGCGACGTGTCGATCCGGCCGACCGGCAAGGATGCGCTGGGCGTGTTCGCCTTCGACGACCACTGCCCGGGCTATTGGTGGTCGGAGCAGATGAAATATTATTGGTTGATCTTCAGCGACACGCGCCGCTTCGACTATGCCGACCATTATCTGTCGACCGAGGGCAACGTTTTGCGCGGGTTACGCCGCGCCTGAGGCTTGCCGCGCCAAGCGAGCGATTGGTCGTTGAGCGCGGCGAGGTCGGTGTCGCCTGCTGCAACGGACCGGCCTAAGGCGATCGCGGCGGCGAGGCGCTCGGCGTCGAGGTGGCGATAGGCGGGGCGGTCGTGAATGTGGTCGTACCAGCAGCCGCCGACCGCGTGGTCGAGCAGGATGCGCTGGAAGCAATGGTCGGCGCTGACCGGCCAGCCGCGTTCGTGCGCCAGCGCGGGGAGGGTGGCGCGGGTGAGGGTAAGCCAGGCGGCTTCGAGGTCGGGGCGGTTCATGTCGGCTCACCTGAGGACCGTCATGGGCAAAGCCCATG
>NZ_CAHJXA010000289.1 GCF_903644135.1 Sphingomonas bacterium
GCGATGTGCCAGGCGAGCGCGACATCGCGCGCGCTCGCCGCGAAGCCGCCGAGCAGCAGCGGCACCAGCAGCAGCGCCGCCAGCGCCATCGGCCACAAGGTCGCAGCCTCGCCCAGCCGCGCGGTGCGGGCCTCGATCACCTCCTCGTCGGTGGTGGCGGTCAGGCCAAGCGCGCTGCCCAGCGAAGGCCGGACCAGGGTGGTATCCGACGCGGAGGAAGCGGCGCGCATGGTCGCTCGCCTAAGGACCCAGGCGTTCAGATCGGGTTGCACGGGATGCTTAACGAGTTGCGAGCGGCGGCGATTGCGGTAGGAACCGGCGCCATGCCGCCGATCACCCGTCCTACCATCATCCGCGCCGCCGACCTGATCGAGAGCGTCGCCGACGCGCTCCAGTTCATCAGCTACTACCACCCGATGGATTACATCCGCGCGCTGGGCGAAGCCTATGAGGCCGAACGCAGCCCCGCCGCCAAGGACGCGATCGCGCAGATCCTGACCAACAGCCGCATGTGCGCGGAGGGGCACCGGCCGATCTGCCAGGATACCGGCATCGTCACGGTGTTCGTCCAATGGGGCATGGACTGCCGGCTGGATGCGACCGACCGCTCGCTGCAGCAGGTTGTCGACGAGGGCGTGCGCCGCGCGTATCTGCACCCGGAGAACAAGCTGCGCGCCTCGATCCTCGCCGATCCCGCCTTCACGCGGCGCAACACCAGGGACAACACGCCCAGCGTCCTCAATGTCGAGATGGTGCCGGGCGACACCGTGTCGATCGACGTCGCCGCCAAGGGCGGCGGGTCGGAGAACAAATCCAAGTTCAAGATGATGAACCCCAGCGACTCGATCGTCGACTGGGTGCTGGAGATGCTGCCGCAGATGGGGGCCGGCTGGTGCCCGCCCGGGATGCTCGGCATCGGCATCGGCGGCACCGCGGAGAAGTCGATGCTGCTCGCCAAGCAGTCGCTGATGGGCGCGATCGACATGGGCCAGCTGAAGGCGCGCGGGCCCAGGAACGACATCGAGGCGCTCAGGATCGAGCTGTTCGACAAGGTCAACGCGCTCGGCATCGGCGCGCAGGGGCTGGGCGGGCTGTCGACGATCCTCGACGTCAAGATCCTCGACTGGCCGACCCACGCCGCGTCGAAGCCGGTGGCGATGATCCCCAATTGCGCCGCGACGCGCCATGCTCATTTCGTGCTGGACGGGTCTGGACCGGCCTATCTGGAGACGCCGAAGCTCGCCGATTGGCCGGACGTGAACTGGACGCCGGACAAGGCGGCGATCCGCGTCGACCTCGACACGCTGACGCCCGAGGTGGTGGCGACGTGGCGGCAGGGCGACCGGCTGCTGCTCAGCGGCAAGATGCTGACCGGCCGCGACGCCGCGCACAAGCGCATCGCCGACATGCTCGCGGCCGGCGAGCCGCTGCCGGTCGAGTTCAAGGGCCGCGTGATCTATTATGTCGGCCCGGTCGATCCGGTCGGGGCGGAGGTGGTCGGCCCCGCCGGCCCCACCACCGCCACCCGGATGGACAAGTTCACCCGGATGATGCTCGGCCAGGGCCTGCTGGCGATGGTCGGCAAGGCCGAGCGTGGCCCCGCCGCGACGGAGGCGATCGCCGAGGCGAGGAGCGCGTACCTGATGGCGGTCGGCGGCGCGGCCTATCTGGTCGCGCGGGCGATCAAGGGATCGCGCGTCGTCGGCTTCGAGGACCTTGGCATGGAGGCGATCTACGAGTTCGAAGTCAGCGATTTCCCGGTGACGGTCGCCGTCGACGCACAGGGCCACAACGTCCACCAGCTCGCGCCGCTGGTGTGGCGGGAGAAGATCGCGCGCGAGGGCCTGCTGGTCGGGGCGTGACGCCGCCGGCGGTCAACGGGCCGGTCAGCGGGCCTGCTCGTTCCACCCGGCGACGTCATGGCCGCCGAACACCATGCGGCGGATCGCCGGCTGGGTAAGGCTGGCGCTGAACCCCAGCACCGGCGCGCTCGCCTCGTTCAGCCGCCTCATCTGCTCGTCGTCCAGCCGCAGGTCGGTCGCGGCGATGTTGCTTTCCAGTTGCGCCACCTTGCTCGCGCCGATCAGCGTCGAGGCGACACCGGGCCGCGCCAGCGTCCAGGCGAGCGCGACCTGCGCCGCCGGCCGGCCGAGCTCGGCGGCGACTGCCTTCAGCGCGTCGACGATGTCCCAGTTGCGATCCGTGAACTTGGTGTCGCCAAACGGGTTGGCACCGCTCAGCCGGCCGGTATCCCTAGTGTCGGCACGGTCGTACTTGCCCGACAACAGCCCGCCGGCGAGCGGGCTCCACGGCATCACCCCCATGCCGCCCTCGCGCGCGGCGGGAACGTGCTCGGCCTCGATGTCGCGTGCGACCAGCGAATATTCCAGCTGCAGCGCGATCGGGCCGGGCACGCGCCGCTCGCCGGCGATCGTCGCCGCCTTCATCGCCAGCCAGGCGGGCATGTCGGACAGGCCGTAATAGCGGATCTTGCCGGCGCGCACGAGGTCGCCGAGCGTCTGGACGATCTCCTCGACCGGCGTGACGCCGTCCCAGATGTGCATCCAGTAGAGGTCGATGTAATCGGTGCCGAGCCGCCGCAGCGATGCGTCGAGCGCGCGGTGGATGTTCTTGGCCCCGACGCCGCCGGCATTGGGGTTGCCGCCGCCGGCCTGGCTCGCAGCGACCGGGTTGGCCGAGCCGTTGAACGCGAATTTGGTGGCGAGCACCAGGTCGTCGCGCGTGCCGCTGTCGGCGATGAACTTGCCGAGCAGCGTCTCGCTCTTGCCGCCGGTATAGACGTCCGCCGTATCGACGAAGTTGCCGCCCGCGCCACGATAGGCGTCGAAGATCGCCCGCGAGGTCGCCTCGTCCGCGCCCCATGCACCGGGGCCGAAGGTCATCGTGCCCAGCGCGAGCGGGCTGACGACGAGGCCGGAGCGGCCGAGCGTGCGGAAATCGGTGAGCGACATCGGCTTTTCCTAGGATCGCATATTACGAGGCGGGCGGCTGATGACGCCGTCGCCTGTTCTGGCGCTCCAGCAGCTCGGGGCGGATGCGCACCGCGACCAGCGACCAGCGCACCTCGATCATGAAGGCGATGAGGCTGGCGGTCAGCAACGCCATCGCGGCGATGAACGCGACGGCGAGGTAGCGGCCGATCCGCAGCTTGAACAGCTCGGCCGAGAACAGCAGCGCGACCACCAGGCTGGTGAGGATCGCGCAGCCGACGCCCAGGTACAGCGCCCAGGTGATGACGCCGATGCGCCGGTCGAGCAGGCGCAGTTCCCAGACATGGCGCTCGTGCGCTGCCCCGGTCGAGCGGGGATGCGCCTCCTCCACTTCGCGGGCGCGGTCGACCACCCGCGCCAGCCGCAGCGCCAGCAGGTTGAGCAGCGAGCCGACGCCGGCAAGCATGAACACCGGCGACAGCGACAGCTGGATCGTCTCGGCGATGGTCGAGACGGTTGGCGCGAAGGTCGGCAGGACGGGCAGGGGCAGGCCGGGCATGGTGCCGATGTGGCGCAGCCGCGCGGGGCCGGCAAGCGCCAACGGCTTGGTAACCGGCGTGGGGCTAGGGAGGCTGCATGACCAGGCCGATGCCGCTGTCCGACTTCGCGCGGCTTGCCCCCGCCCTGACCGCCCGTGTCGTGGCGGGGCTGGCGGCCGCCATCGATCCGGTCGCGGCGGCG